>CAZMMG010000098.1:0-8022 GCA_964567355.1 uncultured Neptunicoccus sp. | reverse complement strand
ATGGTGTTTATCCTGATCGCGTTAAGCTGGGATATGCTGGGGGGGCAAATGGGATATAATTCTTTCGGGAATATCCTGTTTTTCGGTATCGGCATGTATTTTCTTGCGGCAATTCAGGTCTGGGCCGGTGGATATTCACTGGCGGTTTATAATTCAGCCAAGGGCGGCGATATCGAGTCATTTGCCGTGACCGCACCGACCTTTTTTGTCTCGCTGTTGATCGGCCTGCTGGTGGTGGCGGTGCTGAATTTTCTGTTGGGGCTTATTGTCGGTTCGCAGCTGTTGAAAATGCGCGGACATTATTTTGCCATTGGCACACTCGGGCTCGGCGTTGCGGCCGGTGAGTTTGCCGGAACGCTGGATGTTTTAGGCGCAGGCTCGGGGATGAACTTTATTCAGCCACCGGATGCTATCAACCTGATGCCGGTGCTTTATTATATGGGTCTTGTGGTTGTTGTCGGGTTTTATTTGCTGCTGAAATGGCTTTATTCCACCCGGCTTGGCTTTGTGATGAACGCAATTCGCGATAATGAAGACAAGGCCGAGGCCATGGGGCTGCCAACTGGAAATGTAAAAGCCTTTGCTTGGGCTATTGCGGCGTTTTTTACCGCGATTGCGGGGGGGCTTTATGGCTCTGCCAAGAATTTTATAGACCCGACCGAAGTTGCGTTTTCGCTGCCAACCATTGGTGTGTGGATGCTGCTGATGACGCTGATTGGCGGCAAAGGAACTATCTGGGGGCCGATCTTGGGCGCGGTTATGTTTCAGGTGTTTAAAGAGTTTTTCTGGACATTCCTGTTTGGCTGGCAACGCGTGGCACTGGGATTGTTGATTGTGGTCATCGTTGTGTTTTTCCCGAACGGGATTATGGGCGGGTTGGATAAATTGCGTGCAATATTTGGCTTGGGCAAGTCGCAAAAGGGGGCAGGGGCATGACTGAAGGCGCCATACTGGAAATATCCAACGTGTCAAAATATTTCGGCGGCGTCGTCGCCAACGAAGAGATTTCTTTGTCGGTCAAAAAGGGCGATGTGGTTGGTCTGATCGGCCCGAACGGGTCGGGAAAATCCACATTGTTCGGTTCGATTTGCGGCTATCATCCGATCGACAAGGGGTCGATCAAATATAATGGTATCGAAACCAAAAAGATGCGAACCGCACATATTGCACGGTTGGGTATGGTGCGCACATTTCAGCAAACCCATGTCTATGACGAGATGGATTGCGTGCGTAATATGTTGATCTCGCGGCCAGTACGAACGGGTGGTGTGCGTGCATTGCTGCACCGGCCAAACCCAGATGATCTGGGCCGTGCCGAAGATCTGTTAGAGTTTGTTGGCCTTGCCTCGAAACGGCATTTATTGGCTGGCTCTCTGTCATTTGGCCAGCAAAAACTGTTGGAATTTGCCATGGCTTTGATGAATGAACCCGAGGTTTTGTTGTTGGACGAGCCCACCGCGGGTATCAACCCGACACTGATCAACGGGCTGATTGACCGGTTGAAGCAAGCCAATGAACGCTTTGGCGTGACACTATTTGTGATCGAGCATAACATGCGGGTGATGATGAACCTGGCCAATGAAATTCATGTGCTGGCAGCCGGACGGCTGATTGCCAGCGGGCCTCCTAAAGAGATCCAGAACGACCCTAGGGTCATTGAAGCCTATCTGGGAGGTACCTGATAATGGTTGAGGAAAATACAAAAAAAACAACGGGATACCACCAAGGTTCAGTTGACACGGTAATGAGTGTAGATGCGGTTGAGAAGGCTGCAGCCGAGATGTCGCAGGCACGTCCGACGCGCGACGATATGTGGAAACTTGCTGGCGGTGATCCGTTTCTGAAGATCGAAAATCTGGTCGCGGGCTACGGTGCAATGGATATTTTGCACGATATTGATCTGGCGGTCGGCAAGGGCCAGTCACTGTGTCTGATTGGGCCGAACGGGGCAGGCAAATCGACGATCCTGCATTCGATTTACGGGTTTACGGATATAAAATCCGGCGCGATTATCTGTCGTGAAACAGATGTGACACATCAAAAATCCAATCAGAAACTGGCCGAAGCCGGGATTGCCTATATCTTGCAGGACAACTCGGTTTTTCCCGATATGACTGTGCGCGAAAACCTGTTGATGGGTGGTTATCTGATGGATACCACTAAGCAGGCGGCGCAAAAGGTGGATGAGCTGCTGGACAAATATGACCGACTGGCCGCTCGGGCCAATCAACCGGCGCGAATTCTGTCGGGCGGTGAGCGGCGTTTGTTGGAAATTTCGCGTGCACTGGTGATGGACCCGGACGTCCTGCTTGTGGATGAACCCTCGATCGGGCTAGAGCCGCGCTATATCGATATGGTGTTTGACATTCTGACGGACCTGCAAAAAAATGACGGCAAGACCATTATCATGGTCGAACAAAATGCCCGTAAAGGTCTGGAATTTGCCGATCTGGGTTATGTTTTGGTAGCTGGTGAGGTGGCAATGGCGGATACTGGCGATGCACTGCTGGCCAATCCCGATGTCGGGCGGCTGTTTCTTGGCGGTTAAACTAAACCCCTTGGTTGTTTACACCACTTAAACCACCGCGTGCCGTGCGACATGTTCCCAACCTGTCTGGGCCTTTAAAATAGGCCCATTTCTGAAGGGGGATGCCAGCAGGTGCTTCAGGTCGCCAATATTGCTTCGACGCAATCCCTTGTGCCACCGATTTCGATGTTGCGGGCTAGGCGGCCAGTAATTCCAAGATCTGTGCGTGTAATTCCGGGGTTGCAGCGGTTACAACGCGGCCATCAGATTGCAGGCTCAGGGGCTGCCCGTGCCAATCGGTAATCATCCCGCCTGCGGCCTGTATCAAGCCGACAAGCGGCAGGTAATCGTAAGGTTCCAGATTGCAATCAACCACCGCATCGATGCTACCCGCCGCGCACATAGCGTGGGGGTAACAATCATAGGCCATGCGCCGTGTGTGGCCGGCTTTGCACAGGCGTTTGAAGCGGGCAGGGTCGGCGGCGTTGATATTTTCAGCCTCGTTTATATAAAGGATGGCTTTGGCCAGTTCTGTGGTTTTGCGGCAGGAAATCGGTGCCCCGTTTTTTGTAGCACCTTGACCTGCTATACCGATAAAGGTTTCATCCAATGCGGGCATCCGCACCAATCCGATTTGTGGCACACCTGCATCCAAAAAACCCATTAACATACCAAACAGCGGGCTGCCGGATATAAAAGAACGGGTGCCGTCAATCGGATCGATAATCCATGAGGCAGCTTTCAAATCACCCGAGATGCCGAATTCTTCGCCAAAAATATCGTGGTCGGGGAAATGGGTCAGCAATGCATCGCGGATAAAGCGCTCGGTATTTTGGTCAGCGATGGTGACCGGGCTGTCGTCGGCCTTGTCGGTGATGTCTAAAGCTGTGCGAAAATACTGCATCGGTATGGCACTTGCGTCACGGGCGATGGTGCTGGCCACTTGGGATAAGGCTGAAAGGTCATAGGTCATGGCGGTCTTTTCGTTTATTTGGCTATTGCACTATTTGTAGAGCAGTTTTTACCTGCGGATGCAATCGTCGCAAGCCTGCATATCATCAGCTATTTTGCCCGGCAAACTGTGCTTGCATTTCATCACGCGCATCGTCGCTGATTTTGGCAAACATCACCTCGGGTACGGTGAATGCATGACCTGCGGGCAGGGTTTCCAACGCGGCGGCCACATCTTTGGGCCATGCGGGTTTTGCATTCATCGCAGCCAGCATGGTAGCGGCGGCATCGGGAATGAAGGGTTCTGACAGCATCGCGTAAAGCGGGATCAGATTAAGGGCAAAGCGCACAATGGTGGCGGCGGCATCCGGGTCGGTTTTGAACTTGGCCCAAGGCTCTGCCGCTTGCAGATATTCATTGCCTGCGGCCCATATGGCGCGCAGCTCGGCGGTGGATTTGCGAATATCCATGGCTTCCATATGGGTGACATAAGCTGTCAGGCGTTTGTCTATTTCTGTTATTACAGCCTGTTCGGCAGGGCCATATGCCCCGCCCGCAGGCACTTCTTCACCAAATTTCGCGCGGCAGAACTTAGTGATACGCGACACGAAATTACCCAGCACATCGGCCAAGTCCTTGTTCACCGTGGCCTGGAAGTTTTCCCATGTGAACTCGCTGTCAGAACTTTCGGGTACATGGGTCAGCAACCACCAGCGCCAGTAATCGGAGGGCAATATATCCAAAGCCTGGTTCATAAACACGCCGCGCCCTTTGGAGGTGGAAAACTGGCCGCCGTCATAATTCAGGTAATTGAACGATTTTATGTAATCGACCAGCTTCCACGGCTCGTTTGATCCCATGATGGTGCAGGGGAATGAAAGCGTGTGAAACGGCACGTTGTCCTTGCCCATGAATTGGACGTATTTCACATCATCCGCACCCTTGTCGGTGCGCCACCAGCGTTGCCATGCAGATGCATCCAAGCCGTTTGCTTCGGCCCATTCTGCGGTGGCGGCGATATATTCTATGGGCGCGTCGAACCAGACGTAGAAAACCTTGCCTGCCATGCCACCCCAGTCCTGATCTCCGCGTTTGACGGGAATACCCCAGTCCAGATCTCGGGTGATGCCGCGGTCGCGCAGACCGTCGCCGTCATGTAGCCATTTCTTGGCGATGGAGGTGGTCAGGATCGGCCAGTCGGATTTACTGTTGATCCATGCGTCCAGCTTGTCGCGCATGTCGGATTGTTTCAAATACAGGTGTTTGGTTTCGCGCACTTCCAGATCGGTCGAGCCGGATATGGCCGAACGCGGATTGATCAGATCGGTCGGGTTTAGCTGTTTGGTGCAGTTTTCACACTGATCCCCGCGTGCGCCATCATAGCCGCAATTGGGGCATTCGCCTTCGATATAACGGTCGGGCAGGTAGCGGCCATCCGCATTGGAATAGACCTGCTTTTCGCTGACCTCTTCGATCAACCCGTTTTCTGCCAGTTTACCTGCGAAATGCTGGGTCAGTGCGTGGTTTTGCGAACTCGACGAACGGCCAAAGTAATCGAACGACAGACCGAAACCTTTGGCAAGGTTTGCTTGCACATCATGCATTTGGGCACAATAGTCCGCTACATCCTGCCCCGCTTTGGCGGCGGCCAGCTCGGCAGGGGTGCCGTGCTCGTCCGTGGCGCAGATGAACATCACTTCGCGCCCCAATGCGCGGTTAAAACGGGCGTAAACATCTGACGGCAACTGGCTGCCGACAAGATTTCCCAAGTGTTTGATGCCATTGATATAGGGCAGGGCAGAGGTGATCAGGATACGTGTCATTGATAAGGCCGATATTAGGTTTCGGCCCTGATGTAGCGCAAGCTGCACCAAAGGGCTAGTCGAGATTTTTGCGCCTGAGCAATTTACCGATAGTATATGTTGTGCGGGGCATATAACGGTATCCGGTTTTACCAATAGATGCAGGACGCGCACGCATGCGCACAAGCCCGAAGATGATAAGGCCGACATGTGCAATCGCGATATAGCTAAACAGGGCTGATGGGCCATATATCTGGATCAGAACCGAGGCAATGGCCGGGCTGAAAATCGCCCCGATCCCGTAACAAAACATCAAAGAGGCATTTAGCTCGACCCGTTGTTCGGGTGAGGTGAAATCATTGGCATGGGCCACAGAGATCGAAAAAATCGGATAGGTGAACAGGCCGAAAAGAAAGGCCATCGCGTAAATCATGTTCGGGTTTTGCGGGTTGAGCCAAGCAAAGCCGAAACTAATAGCCACACTTGCGACCGACATTGCGATCAAAATCCAGCGGCGGTCGTATTTATCGGCCAGCCAGCCTATCGGGATTTGGATCAAAGCCCCTCCGACAAGAACAATCGCCAGAAATTTCCCGATTTGCAGCGGGTTTAACCCAACATCAGTCCCGTAAATCGGGCCAACCATGCGAAATGATGAAGAGCTGACACCAGCGATAATCACCCCCGCCACGCCCAAAGGGGATATGCGGGCGGTGCGAATGGGGTGTAGCCGCGGGCTTGTAGGGGCCACCGGTTGTTTTGTGGTGGTCAAAGCAAGGGGTAGCAGGCTGGCACAGGCCAGAATTGCCAGAAGGTTATAGGAAACGTATGCCGCAGGCGTTAAAAAGCCGATCATCATCTGTGCAACCGATGAGGCCCCGATGTCGACCACGCGGTAAACCCCCATCACGCGGGCGCGATTGTTATTGGTCAGCTTAGCCTGAAACCAAGCCTCGATCACGGTGTAGCATCCGGCAACGCCCAGACCTGACAGAATACGCAAAAATACCCAGAACGGCACATTGATCAGCATCGGATGGGCTATGGCCCCGATGGTGACGACGGCGGCAAAAATCGCGAATGTGCGCGAGTGTCCGACCGATCCGATCAGGCGCGGTGACCACCAACAGCCGATAAAGAAGCCAAAGAAATGGGCCGATCCCAACATCCCGATTTGGGTTTTGGAAAACCCGACTTGCAGGCCCGAAAGCGCATCAAGCGGTGATAAAGACCCGGTGCTAAGCTGCAATATGGCAACCGACAGCATCAGGGCGGCAAAAGAAATGATCAGGCGCATGGCGGGCCGTTTTGAAAGTTGTCAAGATCACACTGAGCGATCAAAATGCAATCGTCTAGCGCAACATGCGACGCAAGGTGTCGTCTTTGTCTACCCAGTGATGATAAAATGCTGCCGTTAGGTGTAAAACCGATAAGGTGATCAGCAGGGTAGCGCTGATTTTGTGCCAAAAGAAAAGTTGTTTTTCAAGAACGGGATCTTCGGGCAGCAAAAAAGGAATGCGAAACAGCCCGAAAAAATACATCTCGAAGCCTGCGGCAGAACTGGCAAGCCAGCCAAAAAGCGGGGTTGTCAGCATCAATATGTAAAGCCCGGCATGTACGCCGTAGGCCAGATATATTTTCGATATTGCTGTGTTGTCATTGGCGATGACTTTCGGTGGCGGCGACAAGATACGCCACAACAAGCGCAACAGGATCAGGCTTAACAGCAAAATGCCGATGGATTTATGCCAGCCGTAAAGGTGAATATTGTCTAGGGCAGGTTTCATTCGGGCGATGTAGCTTCCGAATAAAAACATTCCCCAAAGGGCGGCGGCCAAACCCCAATGCAGGGTTTTTGCAATCAGACCGTAGCTATGGGATGTGTTTCGCAAGCGCATGTTATTGCCGTTTGATATAGGCATCGATCTTGATCGCAAGAATATCGCCGACATAGTTTGGCCAGCCGCTGGCCCCGAAATCATGGCGGTTTATTTCACCGGTCAGAATAAGGTGCAAATTGGTACGCTCATTGGCAAGTGTGCCGGGGGCACGCATCAGGCGGGCGGTTAGGGCCAAGGGCTGCGAAATGCCGCGCACTGTGACCAACCCTTTGATCAGTGCGCCGTCTTTTGTGGCGCGAATTGATTTCGAGACAAAGGTGATATTGGGGTAATCGGATGTGGCTAATATCTTTTTTGACCGCAGGGCATGGGTGGCAAAAACAAAACCGGCTTTTGCCTTGGCCGCATTCAGCACCACATCGACATGGCTGTTTGATGCGGTCTCAAAATCTATTGAAATAGTCGCACTATATTGGGGGAATACGCCGGTAACCGTATCGGCCCCGAATTGATAGCTAAAGCCGATGACTGATTTTTCGGTGACGATATCATAGGCAACGGGCTTGGCTAGGCCCGCATATGGAATGCCGATAAAACAGATGATGAACATCAGAACAAAACGCATGGGGGTTACCCTTTACGCTCTCAACTTTTCTGTCAACTCACGAGCTTGCGAGCCGGTAGTAATGTTATGCAAAGGCTTCGGGCTGGATTTCGCGGGCCATATGATCCAGCACGGCATTGACAAAGCTTGGTTCGCGCCCATCGGGGAAAAATGCTTTGGCGACATAGACAAATTCGCTGATTGCGACTTTTGGCGGGGTCTTTCCGATCAAAAACTCGGCCCCTGCGGACAGAAAAAGGGCGCGAAGGGTGCTGTTGATGCGTCCTATTGTCCATT
>CAZMMG010000097.1:0-8048 GCA_964567355.1 uncultured Neptunicoccus sp. | reverse complement strand
GGGATTTGGAAACGCAAACCCAATTAATGAAAACCGCGCATGACGATGCGAGATTGTTGATAAACACGGATCCCGACCTGAAAACCCCGCGTGGCGAGGCCATTAGGACGCTATTGTTCCTGATGGAACAGGACAAGGCTATTCGTTTGTTATCAATAGGTTAGAATTTTTTAACGTAAATTTGTTCCTAAATGTTCTCAAATGTTCTATAAAAGTTCTTTACATTAAGGAAGTTATATGAGAACAAAGTAGCAACAGGATAACAAGGATTGATAAAATATTATGAAACAGATCAGCAAGCTCGTGACCCACTCACCCATAGTTCTTATTGAAGACATCCTTGGTCTGACAGCCATTTTTGTCATTGTGATAGTCGGATTGTATTTGCCTGGACTATAACACCGGTTTTGCCTGGCGGTCAGTCTGGCCTTTCAAATATCAATGCTTTGCATTGTTTGAAAACGTCCATGCCTCATCGGACGCGTAATTTTTGAAATTATGCTATCCCCGGACTGAACCTGCTTCAACTTAACGCTGCGACCTATTGGTTTGCAGCGTTTTTTTCTATCTGGTCTATCGCTTCCAAGGTTGCATTGAACGCCAGCATGATAGAGGCGTGCCGATTGCTATAATCACGCGCCGGCAACAGAACCTCAAGCTCCTCAAAAGGGGCCTCTGGTGGTTTGCCGTTTTGCTTGAGCATGGCAAACAACTGATCGCGGCCACTTGTGATTTTCGCTTTTGACAGACCCACAACATGCGCTGCCATAATCGAGGCAGCCGTTTGCCCCAAAGCGCAGGCTTTCACGTCCTGACCATATGCGCTGACAAGCCCGTCCATCATTTTCACATCAACTTCGACGGTAGAGCCACAAAGCGGCGAGCGCTTGCGCATGGTCGCATCGGGGTTTTCCAGCCGTTCGGTCAGTGGAATGGCGGCAGCAAGGGCCAAAATTCGCCCAGAATAAAGCTTCATTAAATCCTGATCACTTGCCATGTTCCGGGGCCTTTGCATTTCAGTTGTTAATTGCCTAATTAGGGCGCAGACGAAGAAAAGCAAAGCGAAAGTATTGATCATGAGCGAATTTGACGCCGCCTCCCTGAAATATGATGCAACGGGGCTGATCCCGACGATTGCACAACAGGTCGGCACCGGCGAAGTGCTGATGATGGCGTGGATGAACAGCGCGGCGGTGGAGAAAACTTTACAAACCGGCCGCGTCACCTATTGGTCACGTTCGCGGCAGGAATTCTGGGAAAAAGGGCTGACTTCGGGGCATCTGCAAAAGCTTGTGTCAATGCGGGTGGACTGTGACCGTGATTGTCTGCTTTTGACGGTGGATCAGACGGGGCCCGCGTGCCACACAAACCGGCGCAGTTGTTTTTATACGGAAGTGCGCGACGGGACAGAAGTTGAGGTTATGGGCCCAATCGCCTAAAGCCCGACCAATGCGCGGATGTCTTGCGGACTTGCGCCTTGTTCGCGGTAAACACTGATCGCCATTGCATCATGGCGTTTAGCCAGTCGTTTGCCGTGATTGTCGCGGATCAGCCCATGATGGCGGTAGATCGGTGTAGGAATGCCTAGAAGTCTTTGTAAAACCACATGAATTTTAGTCGCCTCAAACAGGTCTTGGCCACGTGTAACATGGCTAATGCCCTGAAACGCATCGTCCAGAACCACGGCCAGATGGTAGCTTATGCCGATGTCCTTGCGTGCCAGAACGATGTCACCGATCGCGGTTTGCAGCTCTTTGGCGGAAAACCGGATCAGACCGGTTTCACCATTTGGCCCAGAACCGATTTCGGTAAAGCTAAACATACCATCCTTGCCAAGATGGTCGGTAACTGTCTGCATATCCAGCCGTAGTGCCTGATTTCTAGGGATCGGGATGTTTTTCGCATCAGGTTTATATGGACGGCAGGTGCCGGGATAGACAATACCGTCCGGCCCAAGCAATGTTGTGCCGCCTTCTTGTGGTGCTGCGGTAATTTCGATGTCTTTTCGGCTGCATGTGCAGGCAAACAGCATCTGATTATCCCAAAGCTTTTGAAGTGTATTTGCATAAGTTTGCAGGCGTGTAGATTGGCGCAGAACGGGTTTTTCCCATTGCAGCCCCAACCAGGCCAAATCGCGGTAAATTGCCTGTTCGAATGCCGGTTTGCAACGCGGGCTGTCAATGTCCTCGATACGCAACAGAAATGCACCACCATTGGCACGCGCCGCATCCCATGCCAGAAGCGCCGAATAGGCGTGCCCCAGATGTAATAATCCCGTAGGCGAAGGCGCAAATCGTTCGCGCATCACCGTTTGCGCATCACATAGATGGTTGATTTCATGCCTTTTCCCGGCAAATGGTTCCCGTGTTCCTTGAACAATAGCTCAAACGCGCCGCAATCGGTATGGGCCATGACGGCGCATTGATATTCGGGAACCTCTAGCGTGTGATCGTTGAACGAAAATACTGCCAAGCCGCCGCTGTCCAGTTTTTTCAACATGGCATACAAGAAATCAGCCGGTGCTGCCCCGACACTGATCACGCCAACGGCGGTGATAGCGTCATAGGTGCCGTCCTCGAAGGGGAAGGGGTCATCTAGATTGGATTGCCAGAGACGGTCGTAAACCTTGCGGGTTTCGGCGACTTTCAGCATTTCGGCGTTTAAATCGCATCCGTCAATGCGGCTGAAGCCTGCCGCAGCCAGGTATTTTCCAGATAATCCAGTACCGCACCCGATGTCCAAAATGGCCAGATCCTGCTCTGGGGTAAAACCCGCTAGGGCTTTGGCGCAACGTTCGGGGGTAGCATAACCGTTTGCCGTGACTTCCGCGTCATAAGTTGCGGCCCAGTCAGAGTAAAAAATTTGGGTCTCGTCAACGTCTGTAAGCTTATAGGCGCGTGAAAGATGGTCTTTGTGGCTGCTCATGCAGAACAGGTTAACAAGGCGAGGCTAATCCTGCAACCATCTTGTCCAGTCGGTTTTGGCGCGTTCCGTATAGGCAAGATAGCGGTCTTTACGGTTGCGCCGGCCGCCTTTGGCATTGTCCAAGGGCGGAAACAGGCCGAAATTTACGTTCATCGGCTGGAATGTTTTGGCATCCGCCCCGCCGGTAATGTGACTGATCAAAGCCCCCATAGCGGTGGTATTGGGCGGCGATACGCAGTTTTTGCCGCGGGCTTGTGCTACCGCCAAACGGCCTGCAAGCAGGCCCATCGCGGCACTTTCTACATAGCCTTCAACGCCGGTGATCTGGCCTGCAAAGCGGATATGGGGCCGTGATTTCAGGCGCATCTGATCGTCAAGCAGTCGTGGCGAGTTGATGAACGTGTTGCGGTGAATACCGCCAAGCCGGGCAAACTCGGCATTTTCCAGTCCAGGGATCATCGACAGGACGTGGGCCTGTTCGCCGTATTTCATCTTGGTCTGAAAGCCGACGATGTTGAACAATGTGCCAAGCGCGTTGTCGCGGCGCAATTGCACGATGGCATGGGCCTTGATGTCCGGTTGGTGCGGGTTGGTTAGTCCGACCGGTTTCATCGGCCCCCAACGCAGGGTTTCGCGGCCCCGTTCGGCCATCACCTCGATCGGCAGGCAGCCCTCGAAATAGGGGGTATCTTGTTCCCAATCCTTGAATTCGGTTTTTTCCGCAGCCAGCAATGCGTCGATGAAAGCATTGTACTGCGCCGCGTCCATCGGGCAGTTCAGGTAGGCGGTTTGTTCTTCGACCGTATCACCTTTGTCATAGCGTGACTGGAACCAGGCTTTGGTCATATCGACGCTTTCGGCGTAAACGATGGGGGCTATGGCATCGAAAAATGCCAAAGAGGTTTCGCCTGTTTCAGCCAAAACCGCATTGGCCATGGCCTGAGATGTCAAAGGACCAGTTGCAATTATCGTTTGACCCCAGTCAGTTGAAGGCAATCCTTCAACCTCGCCACGTTGCAGTGTGATCAGCGGGTGTGACAGCAATTTTTCGCTGACACCGGCACTGAATGCATCGCGATCAACCGCCAATGCACTGCCTGCAGGCACGCTGTGGGCGGCCCCCATTTGCATGATAATGGACCCCGCTGCGCGCATTTCCCAATGCAACAGGCCAACCGCGTTGGCGGTGTCATCGTCGGAACGAAACGAGTTGGAACAAACAAGTTCGGCCAAAGCCTCGGTCTGATGAGCAAAGGTTTTCACGCATGGGCGCATTTCGTGCAAGATCACCGGCAGACCTGCCGATGCGATTTGCCACGCGGCCTCGGAACCGGCCATGCCGCCACCGATGATATGGATGGGATTTGTCATGGCCGCGGGTCTATGGCAATGCGCGGCAAAAGAAAAGGGGGCCTGAAGCCCCCAGATCAGAATTGTTGTGGTTTAGGATTTGTCAATCGACATGCCGCCAGAGCCTTTGGCGAACAGGATCAGAAAACCACCCGCAAGGGCAATATTTTTCAGCATGCCAGTCTGATCGGCAAAGCCGTGGTAAATCAAGCCTGTGAACAGGCAAAACCCGACCAGTGCTAGGGATACATAGCGTGTTTGCAACCCGATGATCAAAAGTATCCCCGCGCCCAATTCAAAGATCGAAACCGGCCATGCCATAAAACCGAGACCGGGTATTTTACTTTCGATGAAGCCGCCGATTGCAGCGCCGCTCGTAACTTTTCCCAGCCCTGCCAATAAAAATAAAAGCCCCATCATGACGCGGCCCAAAGGGTGGGCCAGTTTTTGCAAACCATCCATAATATTTCCTCTCCAGATTAGCGGCAGTTTTCTGCCTATGGCGACAGACTATCATAAGTGTTGAATTCGGCAAAACCCATCGTTGCAACGCAGTGTTCTGTTTTACGTGACGCTGGGGTTAGTAGACGTTTATCATTTTGCACAGACGCTAATAGCTGGGTCAGCGACCCCTGCGTCATAAATTCGTTTTAGCGCCATTGAGGTTTACTCCTCGGTATGATCAGCCTCATCCGTTTCATCAGAGCTTTCGGCGATATAGGCAACAGAAACAACGTCTTCGCCTTTACCAACGCTAAAGACTGTAACACCCGAAGATGTGCGTCCTTGGCGTGAAATCCCTGAAACCGGACAGCGGATCGACTGGCCGGTTGAGGTGGCCAGCATAATCTGGTCTTCGTCCTCGACCGTAAAGCAGGCAATGATGCGGTCATCGCGGCGCCCCAGATTGGCGGCGGCTACACCGATGCCACCCCGGCCAGATACGCGGTATTCAAGGGCGCTGGAACGTTTGCCAAAACCGCCTTTGGTTATGGTCAGTATCCATTGTTCAATTGCGGCAAGTTGTTCATAACGCTCGTTGCTTATGCTGGTTTCAGCAGTTTCAACATCACTGCCGCTCTCACCGGTCAGATCGCGGCGCATTTTGAAATAGGCCCCCCGCTCGTCGGGTGTTGCATCGACATGGCGGATCACCGCCATGGATACCACATAATCGCCTTTCGCCAGCTTGATCCCGCGCACCCCTAACGAGTCGCGGCCCTTGAATACACGTACATCCGTTGTCGGAAAGCGAATGGCTTTGCCCATGCTGGTGGTCAGGAAAAAATCATCGTCTTCGGTGGCGATGCGCACATCGACGATGGTGACGCCTTCGGGCAGTTTCATCGCGATTTTGCCGTTGGATTTAACATTGGTGAAATCCGACAGCGCGTTACGCCGCACGCCGCCTTCGGAATTGGCAAAGACGATTTGCAGGTCTTTCCAGTCCTCTTCCGGGGCGTCAATAGGCATGATCGCGGCGATGGAAACGCCTTGCCCAATCGGCAGCAGGTTGATGATCGCTTTACCGCGTGCATTGCGCCCGCCCAAGGGTAACCGCCATGTTTTTAGGGTGTAAACCATACCGTCTGTGGTGAAAAACAACAGGGCTGTATGGGTGTTGGCGACGAACAGGTTGGTGACGAAATCCTCGTCTTTGGTGTTCATGCCCTGGGTGCCTTTACCGCCGCGTTTTTGTTCGCGGTATTCATGCAGCTGCGTGCGTTTGATATAGCCAGAGTTGGTGACGGTCACCACCATATCTTCGCGCTCAATCAGATCTTCGATGTCCATGTCGCCGGCGTATTCGACAATTTCAGAACGGCGGGGCACTGCGAATTTCTCGCGTATCTCTGTCAATTCATCCGATATAATTGCCATGATGCGGTCGCGCGAACGTAAGATGCTTAGGTAATCGGTGATTTTGCCCGCCAGCTGTTGCAATTCATCCGTGACCTCTTTCACGCCCATTGCCGTTAGGCGTTGCAGGCGCAGTTCCAAAATGGCGCGGGCCTGCACTTCGGATAGATGGTAGGTGCCGTCATCGTTGATGGTGTGGCTGGGATCGTCGATCAGTTTGATATATTCAACAATGTCATGTGCGGGCCATGCACGGGTCATTAGTTTTTCGCGCGCTGTGGCCGGGTCGGCAGAGGCGCGGATGGTGGCAACGATTTCGTCGACGTTGGACACAGCCACAGCCAGACCGCATAAAACATGGCTGCGTTCGCGGGCTTTGCGCAATTCAAATGCGGTGCGCCTGGCCACGACCTCCTCGCGGAAGCTGATGAAATTGCTTAGAAATGCGCGCAAATCCAGTTGTTCGGGTCGCCCGTGGTTGAGTGCCAGCATGTTGCAGCCGAAACTGGTTTGCATCGGAGTGTAGCGGAACAACTGGTTCAGTACCACTTCTGCGGTGGCATCGCGTTTCAGTTCAACCACGACGCGCACGCCGACGCGGTCGCTTTCATCCTGCACGTGAGAGATGCCCTCAATTTTTTTGTCGCGGGCAAGCTCGGCTATTTTTTCGATCATCGTGGCCTTGTTGACCTGATAAGGGATTTCATCAAGAATTATAGCCCAGCGATCTTTGCGGATTTCCTCAATACGGGTTTTGGCACGAATAATCACGCTGCCACGGCCTTCGGTATAGGCTTTTTGTGCGCCTGAGCGGCCCAGAATAATACCGCCAGTAGGAAAGTCGGGGGCGGGGATGTGTTGCATCAGCGCAAGGCTGTCAAGATCAGGGTCTGCAATCAGGGCAAGGGTGGCGGTAATCACCTCGCCCAAATTATGCGGCGGGATGTTGGTGGCCATACCGACCGCGATACCACCGGCACCGTTGACCAGCATATTTGGGTAGCGGGCGGGCAGAACCGTGGGTTCTTGATCTTTGCCGTCGTAATTATCCTGAAAATTAACCGTATCTTTATCAATGTCGGCCAAAAGAAACGCGGCAGGCTTGTCCATGCGCACTTCAGTGTAACGCATCGCGGCCGCATTATCGCCGTCCATTGAGCCGAAATTGCCCTGGCCGTCCAAAAGCGGCAGCGACATGGAAAAATCTTGTGCCATGCGCACCAGCGCGTCGTAAATTGCCGCGTCGCCATGCGGGTGGTATTTACCCATGACATCGCCGACGGCACGGGCCGATTTACGGTAGGATTTATCGTGGGTATTGCCAGTTTCATGCATGGCATAAAGAATGCGGCGGTGAACCGGTTTTAAGCCGTCACGCAAATCGGGAATGGCGCGGCTAACAATTACGCTCATCGCATAGTCCAGATAAGAGGTTTTCATTTCCTCTTCGATGGTGACTTGCGCCCCATCATAGGTTGGGCGAATGGGCGGGGTTTCGTCTTCGGTTTTAGTCTCGTCGCTCACGGTCTGTACATTCTTTTTATAGCTACCAGATATTGTGGTTTTTTATAGCAGAATGAATGACAGACCGCAATGTTTTGTGTTTGATCAAGCAGGTTTAGAGTACAAAAGAAAACAGCCTGAAGATATACATATAACAGGCTGTTTTTATAGTGTATTTATTGTTTTTCTAGAAGGGAATTTCATCATCTAGATTGTTGTTTGACGCAGCGGGCGGATTGCCCCCGCCTTGGCCGCCGCCTTGGCCACCGTATCCGCCGCCTTGGTTGCCGTATCCGCCGCCTTGGTTTTGGTCGCCGCCGCCAGAGCCGCCGGAGCGGGCATCAAGCATGATCAGCGAGCTGCCAAAGCCCTGTAGCACGACTTCTGTAGAATAGCGGTCATTGCCGGAT
>CAZMMG010000096.1:0-8100 GCA_964567355.1 uncultured Neptunicoccus sp. | reverse complement strand
AGAAGACGGCATACGAGATTCGCCTTAGTCTCGTGGGCTCGGAGATGTGGATAGGGGACAGGTCTATATCTGAGTGGTAATCTATTGGCGGGCGGGTCGATTATCAATAACGGCACCGTGTTGGTGGATTATTCATATGACAGTAACGATTACATAACAGCCTATGGTCTGCGCGTTGGCGGTGCTGTTGACGGCACGCTTACCAATAACGGCACAATAACAGTCACGGTGCAACAGAATGATACCGGAACTGACTATCATGTTAGGGCTTATGGTATAAGGGCTGGATCGGTGGGCGCGACGGGCCAGATTAACAATACCGGTACTATCAATGCTTCTGTCGTGAATCATAACACGTCAACCGCTACCGCCTATGGGATCTATGTAAACGGTAATGTTGCAGGCGAGGTCAATAACTCTGGCACCATCAATGTTAGTGTAGACGTAACTGACTACGATGCAGAAGGCTACGGGATCTATGTCAGTGGTGATGTTTCTGCCGGCGGCTCAATCAATAACACTGGCACCATTGGTGTAAATCTGACCCTGACCACATCAAGTGCTTCGGCTTATGGTATTTATGTAAGCGGTGGTGCCGATGGCGATATCAACAACTCTGGCACCATAACTGCGACGGCCGAAACCAGCGGCTATTACGATTCCGCTTCGGCTTACGGGGTTTATATCGGTTCCGAGCTTGTGGGTGATTTTAACAACTCTGGCAGCATTACCGCAACAGCGCGTTTAACGAGTTCCAGCAGCTCTGATGAAGCTTCGGCTTACGGTCTTTATATCGGTTGGTTTGCAGATGGTAACATCACCAACAGCGGCAGTATTACTGCCCTTGCAGAAGGTAACACATCCGGCACCGCCTACGGGGTTTATGTCAGCGGTGATTTGAACGGTGATTTTGATAACTCCGGAACAATTTCTGCCACTGCCACCGATCGCAGATCTGAAGCTTCGGCTGCCGGCCTGTATTTTGATGGCGATGTAACTGGTAATATCACCAACAGCGGCAGTATCACTGCCTTTGCACAAGGTGA
This sequence comes from uncultured Neptunicoccus sp., assembly GCA_964567355.1. Classification (GTDB taxonomy): domain Bacteria; phylum Pseudomonadota; class Alphaproteobacteria; order Rhodobacterales; family Rhodobacteraceae; genus Amylibacter. The sequence goes on along the minus strand of CAZMMG010000096.1, from coordinate 7,054 downwards.
TACATCCGGCACCGCCTACGGTATCTATATCTACGGTGACCAAACCGGCGATTTTGACAACTCCGGAACGATTTCAGCCAAAGCCACCGACCATAGCTCAGGGGCTTATGCTTATGGGTATTATAATAGCTGGAGCTTTGGCGGCGCTGTTGACGGTAACATCACCAACAGCGGCAACATTTCGGCCCTAGTCACCGGCAGCAGCACCGATGGTGATGCATACGGCCTCTTTCTAAGCCAGGACCTGAACGGGGATTTGACCAATAGCGGCACCATCAGTGCAAAAGCTTTGATGACTTCAAACAGCGGCTATGTGCAGGGTGTTCGTATAGGCGGGGACGCTAACGGGCAGATTGATAACTCTGGCACGATAACTGCGGTTGCTGAAACCAGCGGCATGTACGACTCGGTCACGGCTTACGGGATATATGTTTCGGGCACCTTGGCGGGTGATTTGAACAACTCCGGCACAATTAGTGCAATTGCGCGTGTATTCACTACAGATGGTGATGAAGCCGAAGCTTATGGCCTGTATGTCAGCGGCAATGCAGACGGGAATATCACCAACAGCGGTAGTATTAACGCCTTGGGCGAGGGTAATACCTCTGCTACAGTTTACGGGGTCTATATCGGCAATGATCTGAACGGTAATTTCGACAACTCTGGATCAATCACTGTTACCTCGACTGATCGCAGCTCGGAAGCTTCGGCTTATGGTTTGTATGTCAGTGGCGACGCAATCGGTCACATCTCGAACAGTGGCAGCATGACCGTTCGGGCAGAAGGTGATACATCCGGCACCGCTTACGGGTTCAAAATCTACGGCAGTTTAAGCGGCGGGTTTGACAACTCCGGGTCGATCTCTGTTACTTCGACCGATAATTCTTCGGAAGCTTCAGCTTATGGTCTGTCTGTATATGGCATTGTCGATAGTGATGTCTCCAACAGCGGCAGTATTACTGTTTCGGCCGCCGGTGCGACATCGGGTACCGCCTACGGCATCCGTTTTTCAGGCCAGTTAACTGGTGATTTGGATAACTCCGGTAGTATTACAGTGACGGCAACCGACACTGATAGTTCAGCCCGGGCATGGGGGATATATGTCGGCGGTGATGTTTCAGGGGCTGTTACCAACTCTGGAACGATTGCAGCTAACGCAACCTATACATATGATGGTCAAGCCTGGGGCTTAAAAATAGGCGGGACATTAACCGGTAGCGTTAGCAATTCCGGAACCATTACTGCCCATCTTGATGCAACTTCTGGCCGCGCACGGGGTGTCTATATCGGTGATCTGGACGGTGGTTTTTCCAACACGGGTACAATCTCGGCCACAGCTACCAACGGGGCGGACGCATATGGTTTATATGTCAGTACTTTAACCGGAACACTGGAAAATGTCGGGCGCGTTAGCGCAACAGCGGATAATGGCGGCAATGCCTATGCGATTTATCTGGGCAGCGGTCTGGGTACGCTAAACCTGAACAATACCGATGAGGTCGCAGGTTTGATCCGTGTTTCGGGTCAAGATGTGAACCTGACCTCGGTCGCAGGGCCGAATGCGTATTTTGAATTTGAGGATACCGATACGCTGACGGGTGTGTTTACCCAGTTGCAAAGTGGCGGTGCTCCTTGGTTCGTTACCGGTGAAGGCGGTTCCAACCCGATTTATGCAACCTATGACCAATCATTGCTGTCAGGGCAGGGCTTGGGTGTAGATCAGGTGCGTGGATTAAGCAATCAACTGGGCGATCTTTCATCTGCTGTTGGTACTGAAACCGTTGCGAAGAATTACATGACGGTTTCGACCAAAGGAGAGGCCGGATCGGCGATGGAATATCATCCATTCTTGCAAGCTATGCATGCGCATGCGGACTATAACACCACGTCCAGCAGTAAAAGCTATGTCAATACGCTGGCGCTTCAAGGTGGTGCTCTTTTGGGACTGAATAATGGCGGAAATGTTGGCTTTATGGTTTCGGCTATCGACAGTCATACGCAAACAAATTCGCGGATAACCGGATTTAGGAACAACTCAACAGATGGTAACGGCTATGCGGTTGATTTGGCTTATACACCAGAGTTGTCCTTTGGAACGGTTACTTTAGGTGCCAGTTTCGGACAGTTGTCACAAGATCAACAACGTTTCCTGACTGGCGGGACATCGGCGAATTCCTCGTATAATGTAAATTGGTACGGTGGCAGTGTCGAAGTTGCCCGGTCATTTAACAATGGCGGCCAAGGCAGCCAAGGCAATGGTTGGTCTTTGATCCCGTCTGCTAAATTCAGCATTTCGCGGGTTGATTTTGATGGCTACACCGAAACTGGTACTGCGGCGGCGTTGGCAACTGTAACCGGCCATAGTTCTACCGTTACAACCGGTGAGATTGGTGTTACGATGGCGAAACAGTTTGCGACCAGTGCCGTCAGCTTGGGCGTCTCGGCATTTGCCACAAACTGGTCGGGTAGCTCGGCTTCGAGTGTGACAATGTTGGGTTCAACGCAGGCTGTTAACGCGGTCAATCAGGATCTGTCCGGGGCATCGCTAAGTCTTAGCCTTGATAGTATAAAAATTGCCGGTGGTGATTTTTCAGTACACACAAAAACATCGTTCGACAGCGATGGCGGCGTGGGTACAAGTATCACAGCACGGTTTGAAATGTCATTCTAGAAGCTAGACAGTCTAGCCTAAAATGACAAAGAGACTGTACATATCTGTAGGGTAGATTTTATCTCTCGGATAATGGCAAACAAAGAAAGGGCGCGAGGTGAGATAACCTCGCGCCCTATTTGATGGCGATATGGGGTTGTGATGGCGATAGGGCCCCCGAACCAGTGCAGGGCTACCAATCCGGCACGGGGAAAGCCTGTTAGAGGCCCTGAACTCGTGCTTCTATGTTGTGATGTACCTTCGGCCCATTAGGCAGGCTACAGCGGCGCTAGTAGCGCATTGAGCGGGCTGAGTTTAGACTCATTTGTATTGGAATTTTCAGATGCTCTCACTGCGCAACGGCTGAACTGTGGGCTTCTCGGCTATTACTTGGGTGCGGCTGCGATAATGTCCAGATCGAAATAGAATGTCGAGCCTTGGCCTTCGGTGCTTTCAAACGCAATGCTGCTGCCATGGGCCTTGACCATTTTTCTAACAATGTTCAGGCCCAGACCAGTGCCGCCTTTTTTGCGTTGAATGGAGGAATCCACTTGGGTGAATTTTTCAAATATTGTTTTTTGCGCGGCCATCGGTATGCCATGGCCCGTGTCTTTTACCGCGACCCGTACTTTATCATCCATAGGCATCAGCGAAACCTCGACCTTTTCCCCCTTATTTGAGAATTTTGCCGCATTTGATATAAGGTTTGTCAGAACCTGCATCAAACGATTTTTGTCACCCTCTACCATGACCAGTTTTTCGGCCCCTTTCGAGACCAAACGGATGCCATAGCTTTCCGCATAGCTGCCATTGGCCTCTATCGCTTGATGAACCAATTCACTTATATCCATCGCTTCTATATTGTAATCCATTTTCCCGGCTTCGGTTTTTTCAAAATCGAGTATTTCGTTGATCAAAACAGCCAAACGGTTGCTGTTGTTCAACGCAATAGCTACCAGCGACCGGGATTTTTCATTCATCGCACCAACAACACCGGCATCCAAAACCCCCAAAGCGCCTTTGATCGATGTCAGCGGTGTGCGCAATTCATGGCTTATGGTTGAAACAAATTCGGCTTTTGCCTGTTCTGCCGCCTTGCGTTCGGAAATATCACGAACCGCCTTTACAAAATAAGCGGCTGTCCCGGCTTCAGGCGCAACATATTCGATCGTAACCTCGACAGGCCGCTTGGTTCGATACTCTGTGCGCTCGTAAATAATGCGTTTATTTTTGCTATCAAACAGTTTTTTCAAGTGGTTTTGAAATATTTCGGGGGTAAAATCCGGATTTAAATCCATCAAAGTTTTTACCGAACCGCTGCCGATTTCCCAACCGGTCAGATCGCGGGCACTTCTGTTTTGATAAAATATCTCGAATGTCTCGGGCCAGAACAGATATACTTGGTCGCTACTTTGATCAAGCGTCCGTTTGAATTGCAGGATTTTTTGCTCGTCAAGCGTGCGTTCGGTTATGTCGTGGACAGTAACAATTGCACCGGTGATGCAATTGAGGTCATCCCTTAGCAAAGCCCCGGAATATGAAACCTTAATGGTCTTACCGCTGTATGTAACCATACTATCTTTGGCGGTCTTTGTCGTCTCCATTGGTAACACGAACCTGACAATATCAAGGTTCAGTTCCAGACTGCCAAATGGACAGCTGAATTCCGGATCGGTAACTGTCCCAAGTTCCGCATCAAGCCCATCACGCTTACAGATAAAAAGAAAATATTTTTCTTGGCCGATCAAAAAAGAGACCACGCCAATAGACATTTCAATTTCCGACCCGTTCATATGTCGAACCGCCATCGCCTTGCCATCGGCGATCATACGGCCCGATAGCCTGTCCAAGGCAACTTCAAAATTCTTTTTGTGGTCATTTTTTAACCACTGCGGCAATAAACTACGAATGTGTAGCCCGGCGATCACGACTTGCGCACATCCCAAAGCCTTTTCCGCCTTGGCATTGCCCCATACAAGCTGGCCTTTATTGTCAACCAACAACAAAGGCGCCGCCAACATATCAAACAACGGCGCAATTTCTTCGACATTTTCGAAACATTGGGCTTTCAGGTCAGCTTCGAATAATTCCAGCCGTGCCGTCTCGCTGAGCTTTCTTTGTTGATTATCCTCACTCTTGGCAAAGAAATCCGACAATTTTTTCCCAATTAAATCCTTGTCGGGAATTCCCAACAAATGCCCTGCGGCAGGATTTGTCATGTTAATGACACCGTCTTTGTCCAGTTCAAACAACGCCTCGTTCATTGTTTTGATGATGTTTTCCGTTTGTCTTTTGGCTTCGTCAAGATGCCGTACTGCCACAATGCGCCATATTTCATTCTCGCGGTAACCCTGTATCGCATGTGCCATCGCACCAATTTCATTGCTGTAGTGGATTGCCGAAATGTTGGTTTCAAGATCGCCGCTGGTTAATCGGGTCATAGATTGGGTGATCAGCTGAAGTGAGATGCGAATGCCGTTACCAATCCAGTGGCTGACCATAAATGTAAACACACCGATACTTAAGGCGAATAAAGTAATTTTCTGGAATTGTGCGCGTTCTGCGTCAAATTCTGCCTGTCCCGCAGTCTTGGCATGAGCCATCGCTTCTAGTCTAACCAGATTAAAGCTTTCCAAAATGTCTTTTGATAGGGTGTCTACGGTTTCTCCATCAATAATAAGATCGCGCTTGTGTTCCACCAATGTACGAAAACTGTCGATGTAAATCGGCAATAAAAAATCAATCGCGGTTTTATCGGCTACGGTTAATTTTGTATCGTTAAAGCTTTTTCTGAGAACCTGAACAGATTTTTCCCATTGGTTGAAATATTTATCGTTCAACCTGATAATGAAATCTTTTTCATGGCGCCGAACCTCCAGCATATCGCGCATCAAAACCAGATTTTCATCCCGGATCCTATTTTCGATAATATGAACGGCATGACGCATCGTGCCTCTTAGCCCCATATTTTCCGAAGCCCCGATGATCGAAAGCTCTGTTGCTGCGTCAATATATTGATGTTGATAATCATTCAGCATTGCCTGCCATTCATGGATCTGTTCGGGGGTGATGATCAGATCATGATTGTTTTGAATATCGCTTAATATAGTAAAAAGCGCATCTACCGCCTTTTTATGTGCAGCCATATCTTCAACATTTTTGCTAACAAAAAAGTTTTTTTCACTTACACGTAAAGTTGTCATTCCATTTTGGAATTTTTGCAGATTTTCTGTTAGCGCCAGTCTGGCTAGATTATTTTGGCTGACTTCGGCCTGATAAGCCATGCCTGAGTAAAGCAACAACAAAACCCCGACAAACCCAAGCAAGGAAATAACCGGAAGGATTGCGATTTGAATTTTAACAGGAACTTGTTCTCTAAATTTCATGGTAAACTTTACGTTTCAGTACAGACAAAGTAACATGTTTATTCAAACTTAGTGAACATATTTAGCACATCGAATATTTATGCTGATATGCAAGCAAAGCCTATTAAATAGACATCCTATCACATCTAAAAATAGCCGCAAGTATGCGGGGTAAAAAAGCGGATGGTATTGGATAATCACAAGGGCCCGCATTCTGCCCTTGGCGGCAAGCCCTGTGCTGGGTGTGTTGGCGGAGAAAGAAAACTCCCGACTGAAATCCCAACTGCGAAAAAGCGCCGGGTTTCAAATCGCCTAAGTCATTGAAAGTATTGGTAGCGGGAGAGGGACTTGAACCCCCGACACGCGGATTATGATTCCGCTGCTCTAACCACCTGAGCTACCCCGCCAAACCGACTGTGGACTTAAGGGAGTCGGCGTGCAGGGTCAAGGGGGAACGGCATGGGAATTGTTGTGGTTTTGGTGTGGAGCCTTGCTCGTCGGTCCTTGGCGCGTTCGGGCGTGCTGAGATTAGCGGTGCGGGCCGTCTAGTGCGCGCGGATGCGGTTGAATGGGATTGCGCTGCTGACCTAAAACTCGCAAGCTCGCCTCCGTGGTATAGAGACGAATATCGGGGGCAATATTATGCGGTTGGCGGGTAAAACAGCGTTGATTACCGGCGCTGGCTCCGGTTTTGGGGCGGGGATAGCGCGCAAATTCGCGCGTGAGGGCGCGGCCGTGATGGTGGCCGATATCAACGGTGCGGCGGCGGAAAAAATCGCGCAGGAGATCGGCGGGGTCGCCTGTGTGGTCGATGTGGCCGATGACGGCGCGGTCAAGGCGATGGCGGCGGCGGCGCTGAGTCGCTTCGGGGCCTTGGATATTTTGGTGAACAATGCCGGGGTCACTCATTTGCCCACGCCGATGGAGGAGGTCTCCGTTGCTGATTTCGATCGGGTTTTGAATATCAACATGCGCTCGGTTTTTCTGACGGCGCGGCATTTGGTCGGGCATATGAAGGGCAATGGCGCGGGGGTTATTT
>CAZMMG010000095.1:0-8104 GCA_964567355.1 uncultured Neptunicoccus sp. | reverse complement strand
GAATATTGGTGAAATAGCAAAGCGGTCGGATCTGCCAACCAAAACCGTGCGTTATTATGCGGATGTGGGCTTGGTCAAACCTTCAGGGCGCACGCAAGCGGGCTATCGTACTTATGATGATAAAACCCTGAGCAAACTGATCTTTGTGCGCCGCGCACGGGCAATGGGGTTTTCCGTTGGGCAATGCCGCAAATTGCTAAGCCTTTACGAAGATCAAAGCCGCACCAGTGCCGAGGTGCGCAGTATTGCCAAAAAGCACTTGGTGGAAATTGATGCAAAACTCCTTGAGTTGCAAAAGCTGCAAAAAGAACTGTCAATGCTGGTTAACTGCTGTCGCGGCGATGATCGCCCCGATTGTCCAATTCTGGACGCGCTGGAGCATGGATAACGGCTAAGTACTTGTGGACAGTTTGATATTTCCTGTGGATAGCCGCACGTTTTTTAAAGTTTTATCTTTACAGAAGGCCGTTTCTGGCACACCATATGTAGTAAGGTGTTCATGAAAATACACGACACCTTGCGAAGCTTTCTTTATCTAGTTGGCTTCGTCCTCATCAAAAACAAAACTTGAGGGACAGGCAGTTGGCAAGTACAGAGCATTATCTGGATGCAGGCGATATGCATCCGATCGACGTTGTCGAAACACTGGCAGAGCACTATGACTGGGATTTTGATCGGGTGGCCGAAGACCAGATCGCTATGACCATTGAAGGTTCTTGGCGGAATTATTCCATCACTTTGGCTTGGTCGGCTTATGATGAAACCCTGCGCATGGTTTGCACCTTTGATATGGATCCGCCAAAGGAAACTTTGCCGGCGCTTTATCACGCCTTGAACGAAGCCAATGATCAATCATGGGCCGGCGCATTTTCGATCTGGCAAGAACAAAAACTGATGGTTTATCGCTACGGCTTGTTGTTGGGTGGCGAAGCCACCGCGGCACCCGAGCAAATCGATCAGATGCTATCGGCAGCCGTTGCCGCCTGCGAGCGGTTTTACCCGGCGTTTCAACTGGTTTGTTGGGGCGGCAGCCCCGTGAAAGAAGCTATGCAAATCGCTATGACGGAAAGCTACGGACGCGCTTGATTTTCATCGTGATTTCAACGATTGTCACCTGAAAAAGGTGCATGATTATGCTTTCAAATATTAATGACAGAGGCCTGGTCTTACTGGGCTGCGGCAAAATGGGCTCGGCCATGTTGCAAGGCTGGTTGTCGGAAAAAGTTGCCCCTGCGGCGGTTTCGATTATTGATCCAATGCCGTCTGGTTGGGCGCAGGCCCTTGTCGAAGACGGTGTTTCGCTGAATGAAGCCCTGCCTGAAAACCCGGCCGTATGTGTCTTGGCGGTAAAGCCGCAAATGATGGGCGACGCCCTGCCGCAATTGCAGGCTTTGGGCAATGGAACCACCTTGTTTATCTCGATTGCGGCCGGCACGCCGATTGCCGCTTTGGAAAGTATCCTAGGGGCGGACACGCCGATTATTCGTGCCATGCCGAACACGCCTGCGGCCATTGGCTGCGGTATTACTGCTTTGGTTGGAAACGATAAAACCGGTGATGAGCAAATGAATATGGCCGAAACCCTGCTTTTGGCAGTGGGGCAGGTGGTTCGGTTGGAAGATGAGGCTCAGATGGATGCGGTAACGGCCCTTTCGGGATCTGGCCCAGCATATGTGTTTCACCTGATCGAAACCATGGCTGCCAGTGGTGAAGCACAGGGGTTGCCCGCTGATATGGCGATGAAACTGGCCAAGGCAACGGTTGCGGGGGCAGGCGAGTTGGCCGCGCAATCCGAGGAAACTCCGGCGCAGTTACGGATCAATGTAACCTCGCCCAATGGCACAACGGCTGCGGCCTTGAACGTATTGATGGATGCGCAAACCGGGTTTCCAAAGATCGTCAGGGATGGCATGGAAGCGGCAGCGCGGCGCAATCGTGAATTGGGAAAATAGATGAGTGAAATAACGTTTGACGATTTTATGTCTGTCGATATTCGTGTGGGTCTAATCACCCGCGCCGAACCGTTTCCCGAGGCCCGTAAACCCGCGATCAAGCTTTGGGTGGATATGGGGCCTGATCTGGGTGTTAAAAAATCATCGGCGCAGATTACCGTGCATTATGATGTGGATACGCTTGTGGGGCGCAAAGTGATGGCGGTTGTCAATTTTCCACCACGTCAAATCGGCCCTGTGATGTCCGAAATATTGGTCTTGGGCGTGCCCGATGCGGACGGAGAAGTGGTGTTGTTGAAACCAGATCTGGATGTCCCCATTGGTGGGCGGTTATTTTAATTTTAAGCGACGCGTTTTACCAAAATGCTGCCGACGGAATAACCTGCACCAAAGGAACAAATCAAACCTAGATCATCTTTGTTAAGATTGTCTGAATGTAGCGCAAAAGAAATGATCGAGCCTGCGGAAGAGGTATTTGCGTAGTCCTGCAGGATGTTTGGCTGCTCATCCGGTTCGGGGGTGCGGCCAAGCACTTTGCGGCCAATAAAATCGTTCATCGCCTTGTTGGCCTGATGCAGCCACATGCGTTTCAATTCCGACGCGTCGCGGCCTTCGGATGCAAGGTGGTCAAGGATGTGTTTCGAGACCATCGGCACCACTTGCTTGAACACTTTGCGGCCCTCTTGCATGAACTGCATATCGCGCTGGTCGGTCAGGCCCGCTGGTAGGGAACGGCGTAAGAAGCCGTTGTTATTGCGTATGTTATTGGAAAATTTCGTGGCGCATCGGGTGGAAATGATTTCAAAATGCGGGGCTTCGGCACTGTCCGCGCGTTCCAGAAGGGTGGCGGTGCAGACGTCGCCGAAAATGAAGTGGCAATCGCGATCGCGCCATTCCAGATGGCCTGAACATATTTCAGGGTTGACCACCAAAGCGGCGCGAATTGATCCGGCTTTGATCATGTCTGCTGCGGCCTGAATGCCGAAGGTGGCGGATGAGCAGGCGACGTTCATATCAAAGCCGAAACCGCCGGTGCCAAGCAGGTCTTGTACTTCGACCGCGATGGCGGGGTAGGGGCGTTCGGTGTTGGAGGCGGCGACGATGATGCAATCTACGTCGGCGGCAGTTTTACCGCTTTGTTTCAAGGCTTTGGTGCAGGCATCAAGAGCCATTTCAGCCATGATGCTTGGCTCGTCGTCATCACGTTTGCGAAAGCTTGGGTGCATGGTGCCGGGGTCTAATATGCCAGATTTATTCATCACATGGCGCTGGGTGATGCCAGAGGCTGCAAAGATGAAATCGGATGAAGAATGTTCCTTGGCGGCGACCTCGCCGCGATCAATCTGGTCTTTGTGTTCAAAGTTGAACCTGTCGGCATAAGCGTTGAAAGATTTGACCAGCTCAGCGTTGGTGATGACTTCTTTTGGTGTGAAAACACCGGCCCCGGTGATGGCAACTTTATACATTTGTGAAACCCCTTTTGGGCTAGTATCGGGATTGGCTGGAAATCGTCAAGAGTGACGCTGGGACAGGGTCTGAAAACCGTATGCTATGCGTATGGTATCGGTATGGCAAACGCTGCGGTTTTAGTTTGTTAATAATTAACCGCAATTCTGGGGTTTTCAGACAGGATATCAGATATGAAAACCAAAGCCCAACGCCGCCACGATATCAAAGCCGCCATCGCCCGGATGCAGCACGACATGTCGGACGCATGGGTCGATCGCAGTATTCCCGAGGGCTGGAATTTTCTGGAGGTGGGCCAGCCGATTGAACCGCATAAAACCAAAATCACCCTGCGCGTGGACAGTGACATGCTGCGCTGGTTCAAAAAGATGGGGCCACGCTATCAGGCCCGCATCAACCAAGTGCTGCGGGTCTATTATACCGCGATGGTGCAGGGGCTGCTGAACACGCATTTCGCCAAAAGCGAAGAAAACGAGCTGGCGCATCAGTATTTTGCAGAGATTATGCGGCAGAGTTTGGAAGAGGAGTGAGGTGGGGTGGATGGGAAAAGGTGATGTTACCCCACCCCAGAACACCAGGTTTGTAAGGGTCGATATCGTTGCCACATTCGGGCGCAGTCAAAGACTGCGCAGCCCCTCCCCCTTGGGGGGAGTCGGGGAGGGGCTTTTGCTGAATGTTGGTCTGGGTGGGGTGTTTCGGTGGCGGGTGTTGCAACGCGTGGGCTTAAGCCCACCTTACGGGATGCGCAACCTCTCAAGGATTGCTGCGCTTTCCATTTAATATTCCTGCAACGCCCTAACCTCGATCTCGCCCTCGCGCATATTGCGGATTGCTTTGGCGGCGGCGTTGGATGCTGCCGCAGTCGTGTAATAGGCGATTTTGCCGTAGAGTGCGGCGGCGCGGATGTGTTTGCTGTCGCTTAAGGATTGGGTGCCTTCGGTGGTGTTGAAGATCAGGTCGACCCCGCCGTCTTGCAGCTTATCGGCAATGTTGGGACGGCCTTCATAGACTTTTAAGGTTTTGGTATTAGCAATAGCATTATCCGACAGCCATGCGGATGTGCCGCCGGTGGCAAGGATGGTGAAATCAAGGTCTGACAGGATTTTGGCGGCTTCCAGGATCAGGTCTGATTTATCGGCGGGTTTGACGGATATAAAGACGGTGCCTTGGCCGGGCAGCGGCGTGCCAGCGCCGAGTTGCGATTTAAGGAACGCACGGGCAAAGGTTTTATCCAAGCCCATGACCTCGCCGGTGGAACGCATTTCAGGGCCAAGCAAAGGATCAACGCCGGGGAAGCGGTTGAACGGCAGCACGGCTTCTTTGACCGCAAAATGTTCGGTATGCGGTGATTTCAGGTCAAACGCGTCCAGTTTTTCGCCCGCCATGATGCGTGCGGCAATGGCGGCAATGGGGCTGTTCACCGCTTTGGCGACGAAAGGCACGGTGCGTGATGCACGCGGGTTGACCTCGAGAATAAAGATTACATCGTCCTTGATGGCGAATTGCACGTTCATCAGGCCAACCACATTGAGGGCCAAAGCCATGGCTTCGGTCTGGCGTTTCATTTCTGCGATCAGATCGTCTGACAGGGAATAGGGCGGCAAGGAACAGGCGCTGTCACCGGAATGCACGCCGGCCTCTTCGATATGTTGCATGATACCTGCGACATGCACCGATGTGCCGTCGCAAAGCGCATCGACATCAACCTCGATGGCGCCGACAAGATAGCTGTCCAGCAGCACGGGGCTGTCGCCCGATACTTTGACGGCTTCCTTGATATAGCGTTTCAGTTGTGCGTCATCGCGGATGATTTCCATCGCGCGGCCACCCAAAACATAAGACGGGCGGATCACCAGCGGGTAGCCGACATCTTTGGCAATGACGAAAGCCTCTTCTGGCGAATGGGCAATGCCGTTATAGGGTTGTTTCAGCTGCAAATCTTCCAGCAGTTTCTGGAACCGTTCGCGGTCTTCGGCCAGATCGATGGCGTCGGGCGTCGTGCCCAAAATCGGGATACCTTCGGCTTCCAGATCATTGGCCAGTTTTAGCGGGGTTTGGCCGCCGAATTGCACGATAACACCGTGCAATGTGCCGTTTTCCTGCTCGACGCGCAGGATTTCCATGACGGTTTCCATCGTCAACGGCTCAAAATACAGACGGTCGGATGTGTCGTAATCGGTGCTGACGGTTTCGGGGTTGCAGTTGACCATGATGGTCTCATAGCCGGTTTTGGTCAGCGCATAGCAGGCGTGGCAACAGCAGTAATCAAACTCGATCCCCTGGCCGATACGGTTGGGGCCACCGCCCAGGATGACGACTTTTTTGCGGTCGGTTGGCCGAGCTTCGCATTCGACGCTGCCCATGGCATCGGCCTCATAAGTGGAATACATATAGGGGGTCTGGGCTTCGAATTCGGCAGCACAGGTGTCGATGCGTTTGAACACGGCGACCACGCCCATTTTGCTGCGCGCAATACGGATATCGCGTTCTTTATGCTCTGTCAGTGCAGCAAGGCGGGCGTCGGAAAATCCGAACATTTTCAAGCGGCGCATCGCGACGGCATCTGTTGGCAGGCCGCTTACACGCAAGTCTTGCTCGATGGCGATGATCTCGCGAATACGGGCCAGAAACCACGGATCAAACTTGGTGATTTCGAAAATCTCGTCATCGGAAAAACCAAACCGCATAGCGTGGGCGATAATCAGCATGCGCTCGGGGGTCTGTGCCGACATCGCGCGTGTCAGGTTTTTGTCGATGGCTTCTTGTGCCGCCGTATCCGTGCCGACAAGAATATAGGGCAGCTTGCCTGATGGGTCCTCGGCGCGGATGATATTTGCGTCATCGGGCATGCCGTCGATGTCGACCTCGTCAAACCCGTTCAGATCGTTTTCCATCGATGCCAGTGCCTTTTGTAGGCTCTCGTGGATGGTGCGGCCTATGGCCATGACCTCACCTACGGATTTCATCGCTGTGGTCAGGTTGTTTTGTGCGCCCGGGAATTTTTCAAAGGCAAAGCGCGGGATTTTGGTGACGACATAATCTATAGTCGGCTCGAAACTGGCAGGTGTGACCTGGGTGATGTCATTGTCCAACTCGTCCAATGTGTACCCTACCGCCAGTTTGGCGGCGATTTTGGCAATCGGAAAGCCTGTGGCTTTGGACGCGAGGGCCGATGAACGCGACACCCGTGGGTTCATTTCGATCACCACCATGCGGCCATCGGCCGGGTTCACCGCCCATTGCACGTTGGAACCGCCGGTTTCCACACCGATTTCGCGCAACACGTTGATCGAGTGGGTGCGCATCATCTGGTATTCTTTATCCGTCAGGGTCAGGGCCGGGGCGACGGTGATACTGTCGCCGGTATGTACGCCCATGGGATCGATGTTCTCAATCGCGCAGATGATAATGGCATTGTCGGCCCTATCGCGCACCACTTCCATTTCAAACTCTTTCCAGCCCAGAAGCGACTCGTCGATCAGGATTTGGCTGACGGGGGATGCATCAAGGCCGGTGGCGCAGATTTTTTCATAATCAGCGCGGTTATAGGCAATGCCGCCGCCGGTGCCGCCCATGGTAAAGGCGGGGCGGATGATCGCGGGCAGGCCGACATCTTCGATCGCGGCCATGGCGTCTTGCATGCTTTCGGCAATTGTGGCGCGGGGGTTTTCGATACCCAAGCGGTCCATGGCTTCACGAAACAATTTGCGGTCTTCGGCCATTTCAATGGCTTTGCGGTCGGCCCCGATCAGTTCAACATTGTATTTTTCAAGCGTGCCGTCATCATCCAATGCGAGCGCGGTGTTCAGTCCGGTTTGGCCGCCCATAGTGGGCAGTAGCGCATCGGGACGTTCGGCAGCGATGATCTTGGCGACAACTTCCGGCGTGATCGGCTCGATATAAGTGGCATCGGCCATATCGGGGTCGGTCATGATGGTGGCGGGATTGGAGTTGACCAATATGACCCGGTAGCCTTCTTCGCGCAGCGCCTTGCAGGCTTGTGCGCCCGAATAGTCGAATTCGCAGGCCTGTCCGATGATAATAGGGCCGGCGCCGATGATCATGATGGATGAAATGTCGGTTCTTTTCGGCATGGTTTTTATGGTCCCTAAAGGTGCAGACGCTAAGATTCGTCGGCGATTTAGTAAATTGTCGTGGGTGTAATGTTTTGGGGGCTTGGGTGCAAGGGGCAGTTGCTTTTTTCGTATTTCAATCTGCGCGGTGATAGATAAAATGGGCTGTAGACCCAAAAGGCCAGAGGCGGATTATAGCCCCGCATTTTGATAGGGCTGAGTATATTCTATGTTTTTATGGCTGTTTTACTGTTGGGGCCGCTTTGCCCTGTGTTGACTGGCGTATTAATCTGGCTTGCCGAATCTGGGATGTTATGGATATGCCCCGCACCCTAAACTTTAGGTATAAAACCCCGAATTAGGCCTGTGGTTCAATTGAGAGAGGGGCAATGCTCGGGTTAGGGATTGGTCATCAGCCGGGCAATTGCCAGGGTGGCTACGAACTTAACAAAATTAACGAACAGGTGACTTATGAAACTATTTAAAATATCGGCCTTAGCAATGTTGGCGGTTACAACGACATTGTCGATGGCACCAACACACGCCTTTGCTCAGGCTGCAACTGGTGCTGCAGGTGCTGGTGCAACTGGTGCCGCAGGCGCAACTGGTGCA
>CAZMMG010000094.1:0-8195 GCA_964567355.1 uncultured Neptunicoccus sp. | reverse complement strand
ATTCGCCTTAGTCTCTTGGGCTCGGAGATGTGGTTAAGAGACAGGTGTCATCCAGCAAATTCAACGCAATCAATCCCCAAAAGAGGCATTTATGAATACGGTAAATCACGATCATAAACAGGAATTCGAGATAAAGGATACCAAAGATGCGGTGCGTATTTTAAGGCGGTTAAGCGAACAAACCGCTTTCATGGTGATGTCATTGGATTTGCCTAAAGCCGTAGTGATGCGTGGCAAGGGGAAAACGCTTATGCGTTCCGCAGTTTTATCGCGAGAGCTGGGTCAACATCTTTTGATCAAGGACTGGATTGTGCGCCGGGGTGGTGGCAAGTTTACCCGCTACCAGATTACCAATGCGGGGCGTTCCGGTTTGAAAAGGATGGTGGCAGAACTTGTCACGACTTGCAAAAACAACAGCTTTTCCCAAAGCAGCAGTCCGTTTCAGGAACAGCATCGCGAGTGGGGTGAGCGTGCGGTTCGGTCACCTGATGACAACTCCCGGATTCCAATGCGGGTAAATTTACGCGAAAGCCCGATCAATACGCTGGGGCGTAAAAAGGCTAAAGACGGGCAGCCTTTTTTAGCGCATGAATTATTGCAGGCAGCCGAGCGTCTGCGCGAGGATTTTGAATTGGCACAACTGGGGCCAAGAGTGACGCAGAACTGGGATCGTTTTATGGTTGGGTCTGATCGGGGTAATTTCGGCTCGGGTGAAGGCGGCGGCTCGTCTGCCGCGCAAAAGCGACTGTCAGCCGCGCTAAGTGCGCTTGGGCCGGGTTTGGGCGATATTGTGTTGCGTTGCTGTTGTTTTCTGGAAGGCATGGAAGCGGCGGAAAAACGTATGGGCTGGTCGGCGCGGTCGGGCAAAGTCGTGTTGCGCATCGCGCTGCAACGCCTACGCATGCATTACGACGAGGTTTACGGTGGGGTGGATGACAAAATCGGTTAACCGAGTGCTTTGATGATCCGGGAAAAGTCAGCCGCTTTCAGACTGGCCCCGCCGACAAGGCCGCCATCGACATTGGCGACTTGGGCAATATCCTCGGCGTTTTTAGGGTTCATCGAGCCGCCGTATAAAATACGCACGGCTTGGCCCACAGCGACCCCATAGCGGCGTTCAAGGCGGGCGCGGATATAATCGTGAACCTCGCCGATTTGATCCAATGTCGGGGTCAGGCCGGTGCCGATGGCCCAAATCGGTTCATAGGCAATCACCAGATTTTCGCCGCTTGCATTGTCGGGCAGCGATGCGGCCAATTGCCTGCCTATGATGTCGATGGTGTTGGCGGCTTCGCGCACCGCAAGACTTTCGCCGATGCACACGATCGCGGTCAGCCCTGCGGCCCATGCGGCCTTGGTTTTGGCGCACACATCCATATCGGTTTCGCCGTGGTCGGCGCGGCGTTCAGAATGGCCAAGGATCACATAGCTCGCGCCGCAATCTTTCAGCATTTGCGCCGAAATATCGCCGGTGTGCGCACCTTTTGGGGCCGTGTGACAATTTTGACCGCCGATAGCGATGTCGGTGGATAGAGCGCTGGCAGAATGGATCAGTGTTACGGGCGGACAAATCAGGACTTCGCAAGCCGAAGCTTTAGCCGTATCCGCTAATCCCTTGATTTCCTGCAAATCATTTAAGGTGCCATTCATCTTCCAATTGCCGGCAGCAAGTTTTCTGCGCATCTATTACATGCCTTCGAATTTAATGGATTCACCGCAGCCACAAGCCTCGGAGACGTTTGGATTGTTGAATTTGAAGCCCGCTTCCAGTAAGGAAACCTGATAATCGATCTCGGTGCCGAACAGGAACATTTGCGCCATCGGCGCAATCATCACCACAGCGCCGTTTTGCTCTACAACTTCGTCATTGGGATCAAGTGCGTCGACATATTCCATGGTGTATTCCATGCCTGCACAACCGCCTTTTTTGACCCCGATGCGCAAGCCTTTTTTGCCGCCGCCCGCCATCAGTTTGGCGATTTGCGTTGCAGCTTTGTCGGTCATTGAAACAGCAGCTTTTCCCGGAATGCCGAACATCACATGAACCCCAGTTCCAGCCGCGCTTCATCGGTCATCATATCCATGCCCCATTGCGGTTCCCAGACCAGTTCCACGCTTACCGATTGCACGCCGGGCAGGGGGGCTACGGCATCTTCTACCCATCCGGGCATTTCGCCCGCAACCGGGCAGCCAGGGGCGGTCAGGCTCATGAGTATGGTGACGATGCCCGCGTCATCGATCTCGATGGTGTAGATCAAGCCGAGATCAAAGATATTGACGGGGATTTCGGGGTCATGCACGGTGCGGCATGCCTCGCAGATGGTATCATATAGCGGATGCTCGGTCGTTGAGGGTTTGATCAACGGCGTGCCTTCCATTTGTGCTGTCGCTTCTGCGGTCATTATGCGTAAACCTCTTGGAATTCCTGACTAAACATATAAGGAATGATTCGAGAAACGTCCAGTGGGATTAAACATGACGAAACGCTTTGAATTTGAATTGCTTAACACCGATGGCCGGGCACGTCGCGGAATTGTGAAGACCCCGCGCGGGAACATATCGACGCCCGCCTTCATGCCGGTGGGCACGGCGGCGACAGTAAAAGCGATGCTGCCCGAAAATGTTGCGGCCACTGGGGCCGAGATTTTGCTGGGCAACACCTACCATTTGATGTTGCGACCGGGGGCCGAGCGGGTGGCTAATTTGGGCGGGTTGCACAAGTTCATGAACTGGGACAAGCCGATTTTGACCGATTCAGGTGGTTATCAGGTGATGAGCCTGACTGATTTGCGCAAACTGACCGAAGAAGGGGTCAAGTTTCGCAGCCATATCGACGGCTCGGAACATAATCTGACGCCTGAGCGCTCAATGGATATCCAAAAGCTGTTGGGCTCGGATATTGTGATGAGTTTTGATGAATGCACGCCGTACCCGGCGACGCAAGATCAGGCACGCAGCAGTATGGAGCTGTCGATGCGTTGGGCGGCACGCTCGCGCGATGCGTTCGGGGATCGCCCCGGCTATGCGCTTTTCGGTATTCAACAAGGCAGCACGTTTAGGGATATGCGTGAAGAAAGTGCGGAGGCGTTAAAAACCATTGGATTTGACGGCTATGCGGTTGGTGGCCTTGCGGTGGGCGAGGGACAAGAGAAGATGTTTGATGTGTTGGATTATGCGCCGGATCAATTACCGCATGACAAGCCGCGTTATCTGATGGGGGTGGGCAAGCCCGATGATATTGTCGGTGCGGTTGCGCGCGGCATTGATATGTTTGATTGCGTTTTGCCGTCGCGTTCCGGGCGTACAGGACAGGGCCTGACGCGTATGGGGGCGGTGAATTTGCGCAATGCCCGTCACAAGCAAGACCCGCGTCCATTGGATGATGCGTGCAGTTGTCCGACGTGTCAGAAATATTCGCGCGCCTACCTGCATCATACAATCAAGTGCCACGAGATTATCGGATCGATGTTACTGACTTGGCATAACCTGCATTACTATCAGGAACTTATGGCGGGGTTGCGCGGTGCCATTGCGCAAAATGCACTGGCGGTATTCGTGAAAGAGTTTCACGCCATAAGGGCCGAGGGCGATATTGAGCGGCTGTAAACCTGTCGCATCAAATTTTGTTAAATCGGCGTCCCAACACCTGATTTGCTTCGACGCCCACGGTTTTAGCAGATTGTTTGGAAATCCTTTTGGTATTGCCAAATAGATTTGGTTTGCGATGTTTCTTTTGTTTAAGCGCAACTATATTTTCGGGCTGGGGCAGATCCTGTTTGAACAAAGCTGGTTTCTTTTGCGATGTTATTGGCACGAGCTTGGTTGATTCAGGATTTCCTCCGAATCTTCTGATTATGGCATTGATCAATGATGGATCGGTGTTGCCGCTGGCTTTCATAATAACAGACCACAGGCTTCGAAAATAGGCGATGGCAAGAAGCATATAGGCAATGAAGTAAATTGGGTTGTTCCGGGTGTTTTTGCTGATTTGGCCTTGTAAAATGGCATCGCGGTTACCAAAAAACGCATTGATATAAACCGGTTTCATACCGTATTTACCATATGTGATCCCAAGTATTGTTAGGGCGTCCTGTGCCTGTTTTACGTAGTTGGGGCTAAAGCTTGTTTTTTGACCATCCACTTTTATAATTGGCCCGATTTGTCCATAGCCGGAAGACAGTTTCAGGGTTTCTTCCATAATATTTTCGTTGTCAGACACGATCGCGCCGACCAGTCTTTTGCCGGTTCGCATATTGAAATCGTAGCGTTTATTGGAATTCATATGTGTTAACACTCTGGCCGAGGCTATTTCCGCCGCATTTTCTGTGGAATTTTTTGTTGCGGCATAAAGTGGTATGAAATATTTGGTGATTTTCTTACCCGCTTTGAGAACGGTGAAGGTAAAATTATCGGACAGGTCTATTTCAGCCAATAAATTAAGTTCTTTCACGCTGTTATCTGGTTTTCCCGTCAAATAATTTTCGACGCGCGTAATCGCAGGAGGGCCGTTTTTCAAGGCTTGCAAGCTATCGGTTTTGCCCGCATTTATTTGATCATCCAGATAAAAAGCCAAATAAAGCGTGATAAAAGACAAGACCAGAACAATGATCGGATTTCTAAAAAAAATCAAATCAAGTGGGTAGCGTATTATCTGCATTTAGCCTGCCTTATGCGTTTTTTTTCTGTTTGGTAAAATCCTTTCAAAGGAATGGGGCTAAAATAAGGCATTTTTCAACCATAGAGAGAATAAATATCGGCGTTAAATCTTTTGATTGTTTTAGATATTATTTTGGTTGCTCTTGCGCCTTTTGTCAAAAACCGCCACATTAATAACAATAATATGAGCGATAGACTGCTTGATTTTTTGTAAGATTGATACCATCTATAAGCTTGCGAAATTGGAGAAATACAGCGCTGCTGGGAAAACCGGGACGCAAAGTTTCTTGCTAGACAAAGGAATAAACATGACAGACGTGAGCAGCGTTTCCTATCCGGTTCTTCCACTGCGTGATATTGTGGTGTTTCCACATATGATTGTGCCGCTTTTTGTTGGCCGTGAAAAATCGGTTCGCGCCTTGGAAGCGGTGATGGATGACAATAAAGAAATTCTATTGTCATCGCAGATCGATCCCTCCGAGGATGAGCCGACAGAGGAAACCATTTATCAAACCGGTGTTTTGGCCAGTGTTTTGCAGTTGTTGAAACTGCCCGATGGCACGGTAAAGGTTTTGGTTGAAGGATTGCGCCGTGTGCGTATCACGGAATATCTGGATAATTCGGATTATTTCGAGGCAATATCCGAGTTTTTGCCTGAAACCGAAAATGACCCAGCGGCCATCAAGGCCCTGAGCCGTTCTGTTTCAAAAGAGTTTGGCCGCTATGCCAAGTTGAACAAATCCATCCCCGAAGAAGCTTTGTCGGCGGTGGCAAAAACGGATGGTGCCGACAAACTGGCTGACACGGTTGCCGGACATTTGTCGATCCGTGTGGATCAAAAACAAGAGCTTTTGGAAACTCTGGATCTGTCCGAACGTTTGGAAAAAATCTACGGGCTTATGCAAGGTGAAATGTCGGTTCTGAAAGTCGAGCGCAAAATCAAAAGCCGCGTTAAAAACCAGATGGAACGCACCCAGCGTGAATATTATCTGAACGAGCAAATGAAAGCTATTCAACAAGAACTGGGTGACAACGAGCAGGGCGGTGGTGATGAGCTATCGGAGCTGGAAAAACAGATTTCAGAGACCAAGTTGTCGAAAGAGGCCCGTGAAAAGGCTGAAAGTGAGTTGAAAAAACTGCGGCAAATGTCGCCAATGTCGGCAGAAGCCACCGTGGTGCGCAATTATCTCGACTGGATGTTGTCGATCCCGTGGGGGGTAAAGTCGCGGGTGAAAAAAGATTTGAACCGGGCCGAGACAATTCTGGACGCGGATCATTACGGGCTGAAAAAAGTCAAGGAACGCATCGTAGAATATCTGGCGGTGCAAAAACGTTCGGCCAAGCTGAAGGGGCCTATTTTGTGTCTTGTCGGGCCTCCGGGGGTTGGTAAAACCAGCCTTGGTAAATCGGTGGCACGCGCCACCGGGCGCGAGTTTATTCGTATATCGCTGGGCGGTGTGCGCGACGAAAGTGAAATTCGCGGCCATCGGCGGACTTATATCGGATCAATGCCGGGTAAGATCATCCAATCGATGAAAAAGGCTAAAACCACCAATCCGCTGATCTTGTTGGATGAAATAGACAAGATGGGTAATGATATGCGCGGTGATCCTGCATCGGCCCTGTTGGAAGTGCTTGATCCCGAGCAAAACGGCACATTCACCGATCACTATATGGAGGTCGAATACGATCTTTCCAACGTGATGTTCCTGACCACGTCCAATTCATACAATATTCCCGGGCCGCTGCTGGATCGGATGGAAGTGATAGCGCTTTCGGGTTATACCGAAGACGAAAAACAAGAGATTGCAAAACGGCATTTGCTGGGTAAGCAAATGAAAAACCACGGGCTACGAAAAGGTGAATTTACCCTTGAAGACAGCGCATTGCAGGACATTGTTCGCTATTATACGCGCGAAGCGGGTGTTCGTAATATGGAGCGTGAACTGGCCAAGCTGTGCCGTAAAGCGGTGACAAGCATTGTCAAAGGCAGTGTGAAAACGATCCAAATAACCTCGGATAATATTTCCGATTTTCTGGGGGTGAAGCGCTTCAAATACGGGCTGGCCGAAGAACAGGATCAGGTCGGTGTTGTGACCGGGCTTGCCTATACATCCGTGGGCGGCGAATTGCTGTCGCTCGAGGCTTTGAAACTGCCCGGAAAAGGCCGGATGAAGACCACTGGCAAGCTGGGCGATGTGATGAAGGAAAGTATTGAAGCGGCGGCGTCTTATGTGCGCTCGATCAGCCCTGAAATCGGGGTTAAACCGCCAGTGTTTGAAAAAATAGACATCCACGTGCACGTGCCCGAAGGGGCAACCCCCAAGGACGGGCCTTCGGCAGGTGTGGGCATGGTGACAGCGATTGTGTCGGTGCTGACGGGTATTGCCGTGCGCAAGGATATTGCGATGACCGGCGAGGTCACTTTGCGCGGTCATGTTCTGCCCATCGGCGGCTTGAAGGAAAAGCTTCTGGCAGCCTTGCGCGGTGGCATCAAAACCGTGCTGATCCCGAAAGATAATGAAAAGGATTTGTCCGACATTCCCGACAATGTGAAAGCGGGGCTGAAGATCATTCCGGTCGCTACCGTGTCCGAGGTTTTAAGTCATGCTTTGGTGTCAAAACCGCAGCCAGTTATTTGGGATGAAGCCGCAGAAGAAGCGGCGGCGGCACTTGTCGCGGAAAAAAGAAGCAGCCCACCGACTGTTAGCCACTAAATATCTTTACCGAAACAACGCTATCAGTTGATAAACGCTGATAGCGTTGTTAATTTTTTTGTTTTAAGTTACGCATAGAAATAGCAGAGGTTCGGGCAAATAATGACAACTGTAAAAACATCCACACCGAAAACCGTAAATATCAACGATGAAGAAGCCGTTGAAAGCGTAAATGATACAGAAACAAATGGTGCAGAGATCAACATTGTTGATGTGGACCCTGTTGAAAAAACCGCCGACCCGGTTCTGGTCAAGAAAAAAGACATTTATAACTATGTGTCAGTATCAACCGGTTTGCGTAAGCGGGATGTGCGCGAAGCAGTGGATAGTTTGTTGGAATATATGCATAAATGTCTTGAAGATGGTAAAAGCCTGCAAGTCCCGCCTCTGGGTAAAATCAGACCTATTGAACGCGGTTCGGGTGAAAATACCAAGGTGCATTACAAACTGACTTTGAAAAAAGCCGCTGGGGCGGAACACAATACGGATGATACCTAAAAAAATCAAGGCGGAGGTAAACTACCTCTTGATGCGGCTGGCAACTCTGTCTAAAAGCCGCGTCAGTGGGTGATTAGCTCAGTTGGTAGAGCGCTTCGTTTACACCGAAGATGTCGGGAGTTCGAGCCTCTCATCACCCACCACTTTCCTGCCCGCTGAAAGTCCTGGGTCGATGGCCAGATATCCCGAAATTTTCGTTTTGCGTCACGGTCAGACCGAGTGGAACCGTGAAGGGCGCCACCAGGGGCGCAAGGATTCGCCTTTGACCGATCTGGGCCGGGCGCAGGCGCGCGATCAGGGGGCGATTCTGGCGCGCGAAGCAGC
>CAZMMG010000093.1:0-8286 GCA_964567355.1 uncultured Neptunicoccus sp. | reverse complement strand
AACTCAAGCGCGCCCCGCGGCAGCAGCGTCAGATGTGTCTACGACACAGGATATAGGTATCGCCATCTGCATCCAAAGTCCAGCGAAACCTGTCATGCAGGCGAAATGCCCCATCGGCCCAAAATTCGATTTCAACGGGTTTAATTCGAAAACCGCCCCAGAATGCGGGGCGCTTTGGATGCAGTCCCAGCTTGGCGGTATATTTTGCCACACACTTAACCAGATCGGATTTTTTCTCAAGGATTTGCGATTGCTTGCTGGCATAGGCCCCGATACGGCTTCGCAAATCACGTGAATTATAATAGGCATCCGCCTTTGCACCGTCTTCGCGTGTCACCAAACCGCGCACCCGGATTTGTCGGCGCAATGATTTCCAATGCAGCACAAATGCGGCCTTGCCGGCAAAGTCCAGCTCTTGGGCTTTTGCACTGCCGTAGTTGGTGTAAAAAACGAATGCATCATCCTCGATGTCTTTAAGCAGTACCATCCGCACATTCGGCATGCCTTGCGCATCCACCGATGCCAAGGCAATCGCATTGGGGTCATTGATCTCGACCGCTTCGGCCTCGGCCAGCCAGCGGCGGGTGATCTCGAACGGGTTATCACCTGCAAAAACTCCACTGCGGTCTGACATAGGATATAGCCTTTCATATTTCAAAACCAGCTTATCCAGTGTATTTTACACTGCAAGCGCATTCACAATAATTCAAAGAACTATTTTCCTAGCCTTGAAGCCTGCGTCCCGTTAACATAAACGCTTAAAGACTGCAGTATTACACAACCAATGGGGACTTCTTATATGTCGCAAGGAATTATGGCCGGG
The DNA here is from genome assembly GCA_964567355.1 of uncultured Neptunicoccus sp. Taxonomy (GTDB): domain Bacteria; phylum Pseudomonadota; class Alphaproteobacteria; order Rhodobacterales; family Rhodobacteraceae; genus Amylibacter. Next base: position 7,463 of record CAZMMG010000093.1, on the reverse strand, counting down.
AAACGCGGATTAATCATGGGGGTCGCCAATGACAAATCCATCGCTTGGGGCATTGCACGCGCTTGTGCGGAACATGGTGCGGAATTGGCTTTCTCCTATCAGGGCGAGGCTTTGGGTAAACGTGTGCGGCCCTTGGCAGAAAGCATTAACAGCAATATTGTACTGGAATGTGACGTCACCAATGATGACTCCATTGATACCTTGTTCGACACATTGAAGGAAAAATGGGGCCAGATCGATTTTGTTGTTCATGCCATCGGATTTTCCGACAAGAACGAATTGCGTGGCCGCTATGTCGACACCAGTGCCGCAAACTTCAAAATGACCATGGATATATCGGTTTATTCCTTCACCGCCATTGCCCAGCGCGCCGAAAAAATGATGCCGGATGGCGGTTCTTTGCTGACTTTGACCTATTACGGGGCCGAAATGGTGATGCCTCACTATAATGTGATGGGGATAGCCAAAGCGGGTCTGGAAGCATCCGTAAAATACATGGCGATGGATTTGGGGCCGAAAGGCATTCGGGTCAACGCCCTGTCCGCAGGCCCGATCAAGACGCTGGCGGCTTCGGGCATTGGCGATTTTCGCTACATCCTGAAATGGAACGAGTTGAACGCACCGCTGCGCCGCAATGTAAACACCTCCGACATCGGCAAATCCGCCATGTACCTGCTGTCAGATCTGGCATCCGGCGTCACCGGGGAAAATCTGCATGTGGATGCGGGCTACCATGTGGTCGGTATGAAGGCCGAAGACGCGCCCGACATCGACGTTGTTACAGGACGCAAATGATGACAGAGCGTCTGCCCCACGAAAAAGGCTTTCACATCTCTTGGGATCAAATTCACCGTGACAGCCGTGCGCTGGCATGGCGTCTTGACGGCAAAGGCCCCGATGATGGCGCATGGAAAGCCATCGTTGCCATCACCCGGGGCGGTATGGCCCCCGCGATGATCATTGCACGTGAACTGGATGTGCGTACTGTCGATACCGTCAGCGTCAAATCCTACAGCCATCAGGATCAATCCGAGGCCGAAGTGTTGAAAAAACCCGACGCGGATATCATCGGCGATGGCACTGGGGTTTTAATCATCGACGATTTGGTCGACACTGGCCGCACCCTGAAACTGGTGCGCAATCTTTATCCAAACGCCCATTTTGCCACGGTTTATGCCAAACCCGAAGGCCGTAATATGGTTGATAGCTTCATTACCGAGGTCAGTCAGGACACCTGGATTTTCTTCCCTTGGGACATGGCCTTGCAATATGTGGAACCCTACCGAGGCGTCTAAGTCGATGACCAAACCGACCAATCAGAAACTGTCACCAGCAACCCGTCTGGCACAGGCTTTGCACTTCTATGACAAGGATACCGGCGCGGTTATCCCACCCATTCAACCTGCCGCCACCTATGCGCGCGACGGTGCTTACCAAGCCCGCAAACCCTACGGATACCGACGCGATGGCAACCAGACCACAGCGCAGGCCGAGGCTATTATTGCCGATCTGGAGGATGCAACGGAAAGTTTGTTGTTTGCCTCTGGTATGTCGGCCGCAAATGCGGTGATCGAACACTTGGCCGCAGGGGCGCATGTGGTTGTGCCCGAAGTGATGTACCACGGGGTTTTGAACCAGTTCAAAATGTACCACGAGCGGGGGCGACTGGATGTCAGCTATTACACCGCAGGCGACTTGGACGCGTTGGCCAGCACTGTCCGCAAGGGTGAAACCCAATTGGTCTGGGCAGAAAGCCCGAACAATCCTGACTGGGAAGTCACCGACATTACCGCTGCTGCCGAAATTGCCCATGACGCAGGCGCGAAACTGGTCACCGACTGCACTGGCACCCCGCCCTGCGCCACCCGTGCGCTTGATTTGGGCGCTGACATATCGTTTCACTCGGCCACGAAATACCTTAATGGCCATTCCGACATCACTGCAGGGGTCTTGTCGGTGCGCGAAACCGGCCAATATTGGGACGACATCTGGATGGTCAGAAACCTGCAAGGCACCGTGTTGCACTCGTTCGATGCATGGCTGTTGATACGCGGCATGCGCACGCTGTTTTTGCGTTATGAGAAAGCCACCCAAAACGCTTTGGCCATCGCCAAACATTTTGAACATCACCCGAAACTAACTGCCGTGCGCTACCCCGGCCTGCCGTCCCATAAAGGCCACACCATTGCTAAACGCCAAACCGGCGGGCAATTCGGCGGTATGATGTCGATCCTTGTCAAAGGCGGCGAACAGGTTGCTATTGATGTCGCGCGCGCTTGCGAGGTTTTCTACCCCGCCACCTCACTGGGCGGCGTTGAAAGCCTGATCGAACACCGTAAAACCGTCTCGGGTGAAGGCTTCCCCGTAGACCCAACCCTGTTGCGCCTGTCGATCGGGATTGAAGACGCAGGCGACCTGATCCGCGATCTGGAACAGGCTTTAACGCGGGCGACCCAATAAATGATGCCCCTATTCACCATCGATCAGATCAAGCAAGCAGCCCAACTGATCTACAGCCAAATGCCTCCGACCCCGCAGTACAACTGGCCGATCATCAGCAAAGACATCGATGCCGAGGTTTGGGTCAAGCACGAAAACCACACCCCGACCGGTGCGTTTAAAGTGCGCGGCGGTATTACTTTTATAGATTGGGTCAAACGCACAAAGCCCGAAGCTACAGGGATATGCACCGCCACACGCGGCAACCACGGCCAAAGTCAGGCGCGTGCCGCGATTGCCGCAGGCCTCACAGCAAAAATCTACGTCCCCTTCGGCAATTCGGTCGAAAAAAACACCGCCATGCGCGCATTCGGCGGCGAGGTGATCGAGTTTGGTGCCGACTTCGATACCGCCCGCGAAGAAGCCATCCGCGTGGCCGCAGAACAAAACCTTGTCGTGGTACCGCCATTTCATATTGAACTGCTGCGCGGTGTTGCGTCCTACGCCTATGAGCTGTTCTCTAACGTCCCTGATCTGGACACGGTCTATGTCCCGATCGGTTGCGGCTCGGGCATTTGTTCTATTATTTCTGTACGCGATGCGATGGGCCTGAAAACCAAGGTGGTGGGCGTGGTGTCAACCGAAGCCCAAACCGCCAAACTATCCGTTGAAGCTGGCCGCCTGATAGAAACCAACAGCGCAAACACCTTCGCCGACGGCATGGCCGTGCGCATCCCCGTCGCGGATGCTTACGACATCTACGCCAAGGGGGCCGAACGCATGGTTGCGGTCAACGAGTACGAGATCGCCGAAGCAATCAGGCTGTATTATACAGCAACCCATAACTTAGCTGAAGGTGCGGGCGCCGCAGCCCTTGCCGCATTGATGCAGGAACGTGAAGCCCAACAAGGCAAGCGCGTTGCCGTGATCCTGTCGGGCGGCAATATCGACATGGATGTGTTTCAAACCGTCCTGCGCGGGGAAACGCCGCAGGTCTAACGGTAATTCAAACAAGCAAACACCCCACTTAAATTAACCGTAGAAAAAGCCCATCCCTGACACCCCTCAAACCGGTTGCGCCGCCTCTACAATCCGCGCCAGATAAGATGCGCCCACAGGAGCGGCCTCATCATTGAAATTATAGCTTTGATGGTGCAAAGCCGCACTATCGCCGTTGCCTACAAACACATATGCCCCAGGCACTTTGTTCAGCATAAAGGAAAAATCCTCGGCACCCATGCGCCGTGCAGCCTGATCGCTAACCTTGTCTGTCCCCACAACACTGGCAGCAACCTTGACTGCAAACGCGGCTTTTTCGGCATTATTCACCGTCGCGGGATAGCCCTCAATATAGCTCAGTTCTGCCCGCGCACCATAAGCCGCCGCGATATTTTCCATCACTTCAACCAGACGTTTTTGCATCACCGCTTTGACCGCAGGTTCGAAACTGCGGATCGTGCCCGCGATTTTGGCGGTTTCTGGGATTACATTGAACGCGGTGCCCGCATGGATTTGCGTGATTGTGATCACACCGCACTCAATCGGGTCAATATTACGACTGACGATTGTGTGAACCGCCTGCACCATCGCGGTCGCCGCCACAATTGGATCAACCGAAAAATGCGGACGTGCCGCATGGCCACCTTTGCCGAAAATCTCGATCTCGAAATCATCGACCGACGCCATCACTGGCCCCGCTCGGGTTTGAAACTCGCCCACAGGCAAGTCGGGCATATTGTGGATCGCAAACACTTGGGATATCCCGTATTTCTCGATTACCCCTTCCTGACACATTACATTCCCACCGCCGCCGCCTTCTTCGGCGGGTTGAAACATCAGCACCACACGGCCTGAAAAATTACGGGTTTCAGCCAGATATTTTGCCGCCCCCAGCAACATCGTCGTATGGCCGTCATGGCCGCATGCATGCATTTTTCCTTCGATTGTCGAGGCATATTCCAACCCGGTCATTTCGGGCATCGCCAGCGCATCCATATCCGCACGCAGGCCAATGGTGCCGCCCGCGCCTTGACCGTTGATCACTGCCACCACGCCGGTCTTGGCCCAGCCTTCGGAAATCTCGTCAACGCCGAATTCCTTCAGGCGTTCAACCACAAATTTTGCGGTTTCGTGGCAGTCAAACCCAAGCTCGGGGTTCGCGTGGATATGATGGCGCCATGTGGCCATTTCATCGAAAGAATTCGCAATACTATTGATAACCGGCATAAGCTGTGTACTCCTGTGATTTAACACACCATAGCCAGACAAACCCGAAATAGAAAAGCCCCAATGACAAAATTCGACGACAGCCAGTCCCTTTGCCTTGATCCATCCGGCGGCCTGCCCCGCTTGTTGGAGATCATGGCCCGCCTGCGTGACCCCGAAACCGGTTGCCCGTGGGACATCGAGCAGGATTTCAAATCCATCGCACCTTACACCATCGAAGAAGCTTACGAGGTTGCCGACGCAATCGAGCAGGGCGATATGGCAGAACTCGAAGGTGAACTGGGCGATCTGTTGCTGCAGGTTGTCTATTACACGCAGATGGGGCGCGAGGACGGGCATTTTGATTTTGATAGTGTAATGCAAAAAATATCCGACAAAATGATCCACCGTCACCCACATGTTTTCGGCGATGAGAACAGGGATAAATCTGCCGCGCAACAAACCGTGGATTGGGAAAAAATCAAAGCGGCAGAGCGGGCTGATAAGGGGCAAAAAAAAGTCGGAACATTAGACGGGATAGCCCGGAACCTGCCCGCGTTGACCCGCGCGGTAAAACTGCAAAAACGTGCAGCCAGGGTCGGGTTTGACTGGCCTTCAACGCTTGAAGTGCTGGATAAAATAAATGAGGAATGCGCCGAGTTAATAGAGGCATGCGAAGAACTGTCACATACCGAACAAAAAGAAGAGTTCGGCGACCTGATGTTCGTGATGGCCAACCTGGCACGCCACCTGCAGATAGACCCCGAAGAAGCCCTGCGCCAGGCCAGCACAAAATTCACCCACCGCTTTGAAGCCGTAGAGGCGAAACTTGCCGCTTTGGGCAAGACCCCGCAGCAATCGGACTTGGGCGAAATGGATGCGCTTTGGGATGCGGCAAAGCAGGATGAGAGAAAAACCTGATTTTTTCACATAGCTATTGATCCGACTAAATCAGTCAGATTTAACTAACCTACACGCTAGCCAAATGGATTCGCCATGTTTACGCCAATAAAAACCACCCTTTTCGCCGTTGCTTTGGCAGCCGTCGCCGCACCCATCCTTGCAGATGAGGTCAATGTTTATTCATCGCGCCAACCTTTTCTGGTAGCCCCGTTGTTTGATGCTTTCACCAAAGAAACAGGCATAGACGTCAATGTTTCATTCCTGAAAAAGGGCATCATTGAAAAGCTGACCGCCGAGGGCAAACGCTCGCCTGCTGATCTGGTGCTGACCACGGATATTTCACGGCTGAACGGGATTGTAGAGGCGGGTGTGACCCAAGCGGTCGACAGCGTAACACTGAATGCAAACATCCCCGCCGCATACCGCGACCCATTGGGGCAATGGTTCGGCTTGACCGCACGGGCGCGTGTCGTTTACGCATCCAAAGCCCGCGTCAAAGACGGTGAAGTTACGACCTACGAAAACCTGACCGATCCTAAATGGCGGGGCCGCATCTGCATCCGCTCAGGCACAAACGCTTACAATTTGGCACTGACATCCGCGATGATCGCGCATCACGGCGAAGACGGCGCAAAGACATGGTTGCAGGGCATCAAGGCCAATTTGGCACGACGACCATCGGGCAATGACCGCGCCCAGATTAAAGCGATCTTTGCCGGCCAGTGCGACATCTCGATCGGCAACACCTATTATATGAAACAAATGCTGGATAACCCCGATCAGGTGGCATGGGCCGACAGTGTGCGCATTGTATTCCCCAGCTTTGAAGGCGGCGGCACCCATGTGAATATCTCGGGCATGGCCCTGACCCGCGCGGCGCATCATAAGGACGCCGCCATTAAACTGATGGAATGGCTGTCATCGGGCAAGGCACAAGAGATTTATGCCAAAGTCAACGGCGAATACCCGCTGAAACCGGGCACCAAAGCCTCCGATCTGGTTGCAAGCTGGGGCGCGTTTACCGCCGACACCAAACCCCTGATCGAGATCGCCAAGCTGCGCGGCGCATCGCTGAAACTGACCCAGCCGATTAATTTCTACGAATAACCCCGACCCTTACATATTCGTCAAAGATGGGCATTCCATATCGGGGTGCCCGTTTTATTTGCAAAGGCCTTACCCACAACGCCACCCAAGCAAAAGGCCCGACCACGACCCCCCACGGGGTCGGGCCTATGATCTTCAGGGAAGATCATTCAGAATAACCACCAAACGTTGCAATTCATCTTTTTAAAAACTACCTTTAGGTGGTTAATACTGAAGGAGATATAAATTGGCACTAAAAGATGGCGATTATGACCAAAGTATTTCATTAAACTGCATAATTTGTGCGAGTGAGGATATGTCCGACCCACAAAGTAGCGACGATCCAAATCGCCCAATCCGGTGCAATGCCTGCAAATCAAAATTTACATACCAAGAACTTTTAGATGGGAATTCAGAAAAAATTTCCAATGTTGTCGAAAATGTAAAAAAGGCGATTGTTAAAGATATTCACAAAGAATTTAAAAAGATGTTTAGGTAGAGCTATGGCTACGGCAATCGCATTTTTATCATTATTGCTTTCCATATTTGTGTATTTTTTAAGCCGAAATCACAACAAGAAAAATGAAGAACTTATAAGACATGAAATTGAGTTAATCAGAGTTCAACTGCAAAAAGAAAGGAAGGGTGCAAAGGATGAGTTGAAAGCCAATGTTTCAGCAAGAATGTTTAACGTTGGAAAGAATAACTGGAAAATTTCCTATGAAGAAAATGGAACCGGGTCAAAATGTAGATTTACGCGCTTATGTTCATATGCAAAGTAAACAAAAAGAAATTATAGATAATGTTGGTGATTCTATAAGAAAGAAAAA
>CAZMMG010000092.1:0-8307 GCA_964567355.1 uncultured Neptunicoccus sp. | reverse complement strand
AAGAAGGGTTATAGCCAGATATTCCGGGGCGATCGCCACCTGTGAGCCAAAAAAATTGGCGTAGATATCTAGAAAAGACAGGTTTTGAAAAGCGTTCATGGTATCTTGGTAGAAATGCACAGATGAAAAGTCAAACCAATCTTAGAGAAGTGCCTATTCTTGGTCAAATCAGCGAAAAATATTATTTGAGTTTGCTCACAAAAATGTTACCTTGAAGCATATTTTGGGAGAAATATCATGAAAAACATATGTATTACGGCTGTAACTATTTTTGCGTTTGCCACCGCACCTGTTTTGGCAGGCGAAGCATCAATGAGTATGGACAATGCGTTCTCATTTTCAAAAAGTTCGCAAAGCGCACCGGTTAGTGGCAATAGTGCCAACAGTGCCGGCAGCTTTGGCAGCGCACCTGAAAGCTATCAGGGGCCAAGTGCCGGTATTTTGCTGGGTTTACTTGCCATAGTGATAGTTATTTTCGCCGCGTCTGGCGGAGGTGGCAACAGCACAACTACAGGTGGATACGGCCCTGCGTAAAGCCTATCCGCCACTCTTATAAAATTTACATTTGAGGAAAACATTCTGAAAAACGTATGTATTACGGCTGTAACTATTTTTGCGTTTGCCACCGCACCTGTGTTGGCAGGCGGAGGCAATAATTATAGTGAAATAAAACTACCCCGATAACAGTATTTTAGAAAGCCCCGCCTTTTGGCGGGGCTTTGACGATGTTGAATTTACGCGGCCGCTTTGTCTTTTGGCCCGAATTTGGCATAAAAACTATCGCCGTCTTTCGCTAGTTGGCGCAGCATATCGGGCGTGGCAAAACGTTCGCCAAATTCTGCGGTCAAACCGTCACAGATTTCCACCGCTTTTGTGGTCCCGATGATGTCGAGCCAGCTAAACGGCCCGCCTGACCACGGCATAAAGCCCCAGCCTAATATTGCCCCGACATCGCCTTCACGGATGTCTTCCAGCACGCCGCTTTCAAAGGCGCGTACCGCTTCCAGTACTTGTGTCATGATCAGGCGGTGCTGCACCGTGATCAGATCAGGTTGAACATCGGCCACCGGCCAGTTTTCGCGCAAGCCCTGCCAGATGCCAGTGCGTTTGCCTTTTTCATCGTACGCATAGAATCCTGATTTCGATTTGCGCCCCATACGGCCTTCATCAAACAGTTTAAACAGGATATCTTCGGCTTGTGTGCCCTTATAATCATCACCCAAGGCCGCTTGCGTGGCTTTGACGATTTTTACCGACAGATCGATGGAAACCTCATCGGCCAGTTGCAAGGGGCCAAGTGGCATGCCGATCAATTTGGCGGCGTTTTCGATCAGTGCCGGTTCCACACCTTCGGCCAGCATGGTGATGCCTTCATTGACATAAGGCAGAATGCAGCGGTTGGCGTAAAAGAACCGCTCGTCATTGACAACAATCGGAGTTTTCTTGATTTGTCGCACAAAATCAAGGGCTTTGGCCACGGCTTCAGGGCCGGTTTTTTTGCCCTTGATGATCTCGACCAGGTTCATTTTATGCACCGGGCTGAAAAAATGGATGCCGATATAGCGGCTGTCATCGCGGCTGGCTTTGGCCAGTTCAGTGATCGGCAGGGTCGAGGTGTTGGTGGCAAAAATCGCGGATGGGTCAAGTTGCGCTTCTGCCTCTTTGGTCACACCTGCTTTGACGCCCGGATCTTCGAACACCGCTTCCACGATCAGATCAGCCCCTTTAAGGGCGGCATAATCTGGGGTGGCGGTGACGCGCGACAGGATTTCAGCTTTTTTCTCGGGCGTGACTTTTTTGCGTTTCACACCTTGGTCCAAAATGCCGCTGATGCTGGCAATGCCCTGATCACAGGCTTCCTGGTTGCGGTCCAAAAGCACCACTTCAATACCCGCACGCGCCGAAACAAAGGCAATGCCTGCCCCCATCATACCGGCACCCAGTACGCCGAGTTTTTTGACCCGCATGTCGGCCACGCCTTCAGGGCGCACAGCGCCTTTTTCCAGCGCGGTTTTATTGGTGAGCAGGGTCTTGATCATCGCTGATGAAGACGGGTTCATTAGCACATTGGTAAACCAGCGCGCTTCGATGCGAATGGCGGTATCAAACGGCACTTGCGCACCTTCATAGATCGCCGACAGCATGGCTTTGGCGGCGGGATAAACCCCTTGGGTTTTCGAATGGATCATCACGGATGCGCCAAGATAGGTCATAAAACCTGCGGGGTGATAAGGCGCGCCGCCCGGCATTTTAAAGCCTTTTTGATCCCACGGTTTTACAATATCGGCATCGGTGGCATTTTTAACCCACTCCTTGGCGGCGGATAAAAGTTCATCCGCAGGCACAACCTCGTCGATCAGGCCGGCACGTTTGGCCGCCTTTGGGTCGGACAGTTTACCGTTCATCAGGTAGGGTGAGACGCTCATCAAATCCAGCTTGCGGCTTAGCCGTGTGGTGCCGCCTGCGCCTGGAAAAATCCCCACAAGGATTTCGGGCAGGCCAATTTTGGCCTTGGGGTTATCGGCGGCAAAAATACGGTGGCACGATAGCGGGATTTCAAAACCGATACCCAACGCAGTGCCGGGCAGGGCGGCGACAATCGGTTTGCCGCCTTTGTTGGTTTTGGCATCCATACCGGCGCGTTCAATTTTACGGGTCAGACGGTGAAAGCCCATGATGCCATCAAACAGGCCCTGTGCAGGGTTATCGCCTGCCATTTCTTTCATTTTTGCGATAACATTCAAATCCATGCCACCAGCGAAATCGGCCTTTGCGGATGTGATCACCGCGCCTTTGACCGCATCGTCGCCTAGAACCTTATCGACCAAGGCTTCCAGTTCACCCGCGCCGTCCAAGGATAGCACATTCATTGATTTACCGGGCAAATCCCAAGTAATTGTGGCAATGCCGTCGGCATCTACATCATAGTTAAATTCGGCCATGGTTTTAGACCCTTTCAATAATTGTTGCGACGCCCATACCCGAGCCGATGCAAAGTGTGGTCAGCCCGATTTCCTTGTCGGCGCGTTCCAACTCGTCCAGAACTGTACCTGTCAGCATCGCACCTGTGGCCCCCAAAGGGTGGCCCATCGCAATGGCCCCGCCATTGACGTTCAGCTTGCTGTGATCAACGTTGAAATAGGACATGAAGCGTAGCACCACGGATGCAAAAGCCTCATTCACTTCGAACAGATCAATGTCGCCGATATTCATGCCCGCTTCACGCAGAATTTTCTCGGTCACGGGGACAGGGCCGGTCAGCATGATGGTGGGGTCGGTGCCGATTTTAGCGGTTTTTCGGATTTTAGCACGCGGTTTGAGGCCGTTAATCTTGCCGAATTCAGCACTGCCGATTAGCACCGCCGAGGCGCCGTCGGCAATCCCTGATGAATTGCCCGCGTGATGCACGTGATTAATCCGTTCCAGTTCAGGGTATTTCATAATCGCAACGTTATCAAAGCCCGGCATGACCTCGCCCATGGCTTTGAACGATGGGTTCAACGCACCCAGGGTTTGCATATCGGTGCCTTCGCGGATTTGTTCGTCATTGACCAAAATATCCAGACCGTTTTGATCCTTCACCGCAACACGGCCTTTATAGTAACCGTTGGCTTGTGCGCGTGCTGCGCGTTTATGGCTTTCCACCGCATAAGCATCGCAATCATCGCGGCTAAAGCCGTATTTGGTGGCGATAATATCGGCGGAAATGCCTTGTGGTACAAAATAGGCTTTCATCGCCAGATAGGGGTCAACCGCAATGGCGCCACCATCCATGCCCATGGGCACCCGGCTCATGCTTTCGACACCGCCTGCGATATAGGCGTGGCCTTCACCGGCTTTGACCTGATTGGCAGCCATATTGACCGCTTCCATGGCGGAGGCGCAAAACCGGTTGATCGACACGCCGGGGACGCGCTGGTCAAGGTTGGAATAAAGCACCGCCGAACGCGCCAGACATGCACCTTGTTCGGCCACTTGGGTAACATTGCCCCAGATCACATCTTCGATTTGGCTGGTGTCTTCCAGATGGTTGCGTGCCGCAATGCCATCCAGCAAATCTGCGGATAATTTAACGGCTGTGACCTCGTTTAGGGTGCCGTCCTTTTTGCCTTTGCCGCGCGGGGTGCGGATGGCGTCATATATATAGGCTTCGGTCATGTTGTTAATTCTCCTTAAAACGCGTCTGCGTTTAATGCCATTACGGTATCGGGGCCAGACAGGATGCGGGCCTGATGCGCTTTTGTTGCGGGTAGCATACGGGCCATGTAATAGCGGCCCGTTGCCAGTTTGTTGTCATAGAATTTAGGATCATCTGTGCCATTGTCCAGTGCATCTTGCGCTGATTTAGCCATCATCGACCACATCAGGCCAAAACAGACGTGGCCGAACATATGCAGCGCATCCGTAGAACCTGCCAAGGCGGCATTGGGGTTTTTCATACCTTCCTGCATGAAATACATCATCACCGCTTGCATATCTTTCGAGGCGTTTTTCAACGGCTCCAGAAAATCCTTGGCAAGGGCCTTATTTTCCTTGTTTTCAGAAATGAAGCTTTTGATCATATCAAAGAACGCCATCACATGCTTGCCACCGTCCTGCGCCATTTTACGGCCCACAAGATCCAGCGCCTGAACCCCGTTGGCACCTTCATAGATCATTGCAATCCGTGCATCGCGGACAAATTGTGACATGCCTTGTTCTTCGATATAGCCGTGACCGCCAAACACCTGTTGCGCCTGCACCGTCATATCAAAACCCACATCGGTCAAGAACCCCTTGATGATCGGGGTTAGAAGCGAAATCAGCCCGTGGGCGTCTTTATCGTCATTAAGATGTGATTTATCCAGCATCATCGCGCCCCACAAAACAAAAGCGCGCGCCCCTTCGACAAAGCTTTTCTGGTTCATCAGCATGCGGCGAATATCAGGGTGCACGATAAGCGGATCAGCCGGGCCATCGGGGTTTTTCACACCCGTAACATCGCGGCCCTGAAGCCGGTCTTTGGCGTAGATCACCGCGTTTTGATAGGCGGCTTCAGCCTGAGACAGGCCTTGCATGCCCACACCCAGTCGAGCCTCGTTCATCATGGTGAACATGGCACGCATGCCTTTATGTTCTTCGCCCAGCAAATAGCCTGTGGCATCGTCGTAATTCATCACGCAAGTCGCATTGCCGTGGATGCCCATTTTTTCTTCCAGACTGCCAACACTGACACCGTTCGGATTGCCCAGCGTTCCGTCATCTTTCACTTCGATTTTAGGCACGATAAACAGCGACACACCCTTGATCCCCTCAGGCCCGCCTGCAATTTTGGCCAGCACCAGATGGATAACGTTTTCGGTCATATCCTGATCGCCAGCCGAGATGAATATTTTCTGACCGGTGATTTTATATGTGCCGTCGCCCTGTGGTTCCGCTTTGGTGCGCATCAGACCCAGATCGGTACCGCAATGCGGTTCTGTCAGGTTCATCGTGCCCGACCATTTCAGGGCGACCATATTAGGCAGAAACTTGGCTTTTTGCGCGTCTGTGCCATGCGCATTGATCGCGGAATAGGCCCCGTGGGTCAGGCCCGGATACATGATAAAGGACATGTTGGCACCGCTGAAAACTTCACCCACAGCCGTGGCCAGAGTGTAAGGCATGCCTTGTCCACCGTATTCGGGATCGCAATCCAGACCGTTCCAGCCACCAGCGGCATATTCATTGAAGGCTTCTTTGAAACCGGCAGGTGTGCGCACCACACCGTTTTCCAGTTTGCAGCCTTCCTGATCGCCAACCTCGTTTAAAGGTTGCAAAACGTTGGTGGCGATTTTGCCAGCTTCTTCCAGCACCGCGGATGTAAAATCGGGTTCCAGTTCAGAAAAACCCGGAATGTCGCTATCTTGTACTTTTAGCATCTCGTGCAGAACAAAGGCCATATCCTTGGCGGGGGGGGTGTAACTTGGCATTTATGTCTCCCAATGTCACAGATGTTGCGACAGAAAATTTCTTCCATTTAAAATTAGTTTGCTGTGATATTTTCAAAACGCAAGTAAAACCTAAGGTAAAGTGACAGTTAACGTAACGTCGGTTTACGTAAGCTTTGGAAGTTAACTAAAAATCGTTCAAAATGAAACATAGAGCTTGCAAAGCAAACTGGAATTGTTCTGATAAAAACATGGGTAATCCAGAGACAAAACATACATCATATGATGTCATTATCGTCGGCGGCGCGATGATGGGGGCGTCGGTGGCGTGGTTTTTATCGCACAACCCCGATTTTAGCGGGCGCATATTGGTGGTTGAGCGTGATCCAAGTTACCAGTGGGCCTCGACAACGCACACCAACAGTTGTTTGCGCCAGCAGTTCAGTTTGAATGTAAACATCAAGATATCCCAGTATGGGTTTGAATACATTGACAGTTTCAAAGATCATATTGGGGATATGAACGCGCCTGACATCGGCTTTCATGACTTTGGCTACCTTTATCTGGCAGACAATGATGAGTTTGCCAGAACCTTGCGGCGTCATCAAAGCTTGCAAAATACTTTGGGGGCGGGCACACAAATCCTGACCCGTGATCAGATCGCTGCAAAGTTTCCGTTCTATCATCTGGACGATATTATTCTGGGGACGCATAACCCGTTGAATGAAGGGTATTTCGACGGAATTACAGTGTTTGACTGGTGGCGGCGCAAGGCCCGGGCTGCGGGTGTTGAATTTATCGCAGACACGGTGGTCGGGCTTGATCGCAACAGGCACAGGATAACCGGGGTGCGGCTGAAATCCGGGCAAAGCCTGACTTGCAATCATTTGATCAATTGTGCCGGCACGCGGGCGGCTCAACTGGCAAAAATGGCGGGGATTGATATTCCTGTTGAACCGCGCAAACGCTTTACTTTCGTGTTTGACGCGGCAAAACCGCTTAACCGCGATCTGCCGCTAACCGTCGATCCTAGTGGCGTTCATATGCGCACCGACGGGGCCTATTATATGGCAGGCTGCGCACCCGATGATGATTGCGCTGTGGATTATGATGATTTCACCATGGATCATACAATTTGGATGGATAAGGCATGGCCCGCCATTGCCGCGCGCATCCCCCAATTTGAAGCGGTTAAGGTCGTAAATCAATGGGTCGGGCATTACGCTTATAATACACTGGATCAAAACGCTATCATTGGCCCACATCCCGATGTGGGCAATTTCATTTTCGTAAACGGTTTTTCAGGCCACGGGCTGCAACAATCGCCCGCCATGGGGCGCGGCGTGTCTGAATTGATCATATACGGCGGGTTTCGGACTTTGGATTTGACACCGCTTGGGTGCACAAGAATTATCGAGAACAAACCGCTTACCGAACAGGCTGTGATATGAATTTGTACAGACGGGCCGATAATCTGCTGGTAGAGCCGAAAAGACAGCTATACACCTAACGTAAAAAGGGCTGTGCCATGAAAAAAATTGTTCTAACCGGGGCCGCAGGCCGTTTAGGGTCTTATTTGCGCGAACCGTTAAGCAAAATGGCTGATGAGCTGGTATCAACTGACATTCTGGATGTTGGCAAACTTTATGACGGCGAGCGGTATATCAAGGCAGATTTGGCCAGTTTACCTGAAATGGAAGCGGTAATCGAAGGCGCTGATATGGTGGTGCATTTTGGGGCGATCGGCGACGAGGCACCGTTTGAAACGTTGTTGGGGCCAAATTTTATCGGGGCTTATAATGTCTGGGAAGCGGCCTACCGCCACGGCGTAAAGCGCGTGGTCTATGCCAGTTCCATTCACGCGGTCGGCATGTATCCAAAAAACCAGTTTATCGGCACCGATGTGGTGCACCGACCTGACACGTTCTACGGGCTGGCAAAATGCTTTGCCGAGGATTTGGGGCGCATGTACTGGGAGAAGAGGGGGCTTGAAAGCGTTCACATGCGCATCCTGTCTTGCGCCCAAGTTAACAACGCCCGCGCCCTTGGCTCATGGTTGTCTTACGATGACCTGATCCAGATGGTGACACGTGCCATAGAAACGCCCGTGACCGGATTTTCGATTATTTACGGGGTGTCAGATAATGACCGCGCACCGGTGGATAATGTGCTTGCGTCTTATCTGGGCTACCGGCCAAAGGACAATGCGGAACAATTTGCAGCAGAAGTCCTTGCTGATGCACCTGACGCGGATACTCAAGATCCGGGTCAAATGCGCCACGGCGGGCCATTTGCCAGTGTCGAACTTGGCAACAGTGGTGTGGCTTCGATGAATATCGGTAATGCACAAAAAGAAACGCTCTAATCAAAACGGTTGCGGCCTCGTTGCTACAATTTA
>CAZMMG010000091.1:0-8454 GCA_964567355.1 uncultured Neptunicoccus sp. | reverse complement strand
GCCAATGAGTTAGAAGTTGATATCGGCCAAGAACATCAAGACCAAAGAGAAATTGAAACCAAATTTTACCCTCAATTTTCATTGCGGATCCGAACTGAGGCAGAAAGGATGGCAAAAAATTATACGATTTTTTATGGCCTCGAAAACTCCATCCGAGAGCTAATCTCTGATGTTATGAAAAAGCATGGAAATGATTGGTGGGATGTAGCTAATCTTGTGCCTAAACCTGTTAAAGACAACGCGAGAAAAAACCGAAAAAAAGAACTTGGGACGGGTGTTACACCGCGATCTAGCGATATGCTCGACTACACCAATTTTGGTGAGCTTGGTGAGATCATAAAAGCTAATTGGGATGACTTTGCCGATATATTCACAGATATAAGGGCGGTTGAACGTATTCTAAACAACCTGAATACATTAAGAGCCGCAATTGCACATTGCACGCCTTTAGCTGAGGATGAAGAGGTGCGACTGCACCTATCGCTTCGTGATTGGTTCCGGCAACAGGCATGAAATCGAAACATACCATTCGCTATTTTTCATCCAACGAAAAAATCCCCCGCTTTCGCAAGGGTTTCTGAATTCTTTATATCGATCTACAATACCACATTCACAACCCGTACTTATCCCTCAACCTTCGATTAAAAACCTCAAGCATCTTGGCACTTCGCAATCCCCGTTGATCACGGATGTCTAAAATATAAATTGTATCACCCTGTTGTGTATAGATTATTGAAAATGCTGTCCCGAAAATTTTATACTCATACACATTCTCCATATCTTCAAAAATATGGCCGCCAACCATACCGCTTGATATGTTTTGTTGGGCGACCTTAAAGGCGTTAAACGCTTTTTCGCGGTTCAACTGCGGACGTTGGCGATAATAATGTTTCATCCAGCGCAGACCAGCGGCAGAGGTTTCAACGAATTTGATCTGCATGAGGTGCTATTCAGAATTGGTTGATAACGGAAAAGGCGTATCTTCATCAGCATCAAGCCAGGCATTTACAGCATCACTTGAAACAACTGCACCTTTATCAATCAGCTCAAGGCCGGTTTTAATCAGTGCGCGGGTTTGATCGCGCTCATCAACAAACGCCTCAATCGCTTTGTTGGCAACATAAGATACTGAACGATCTTCAAATTTAGCAATATCATCAAGCCTTGCTTTAACCTTAACATCCATACGTGTGGTAAATGTTGTTGTTGTCATAGCTCTAATTTTTTCCAAATACTACGTTGTAAGACAATGTATTCATTTTTGCATAAAAGTCAACTTAGTCCACCGAGAACGAAAAAAGCCCCCGCTTTCGCGAGGGCTTCTCAATTCTTTATGTGATCTACTTACAGGCCGGTAGAGACGTCGATAGTGTTACCTTCTTCAAGTGTAACATATGCTTTTTTAACGTCTTTACGTTTGCCCGGCTGACCGCGAAAACGTTTCACTTTACCTTTGGTGATCGTCGTGTTCACAGCCTTCACTTTGACATTGAACAAAGTTTCAACAGCCTCACGGATCTGAGGTTTGTTCGCATCAATGGCCACTTCAAACACAACGGCGTTGTTTTCCGACGCCATTGTTGCTTTTTCGGTGATGATCGGTTTGCGAATTACATCATATAGTTCTGCTTTAGTGCTCATTTTAGACGAGCCTCCAATGCTTCAGCACCCGCTTTGGTCAGAACCAAAGTGTTTGCTTTCAGGATGTCGTAAACGTTGGCACCTTGGCTTGGCAGCACATCGATACCTTCGATGTTGCGTGCAGCCAATGCAAAGTTTGCATCCACTTCAGCCCCATCGATGACCAATGCTTTTTTCCAACCCAGATTGGTCAACACTTTCGCCAAATCCTTGGTTTTAGCGTTTTTCAACACAGCTTCATCCAAAACAACCAACTCACCCGCGGTTGCCTTGGCAGACAATGCGTGGCGCAGACCCAATGCACGGAACTTTTTAGTCAAGTCATGTGCGTGGCTACGAGGCGTTGGACCTTTGTAGACACCACCACCGCGAAAGATCGGTGCCGAGCGGGCACCGTGGCGGGCGCCACCTGTGCCTTTTTGGCGATAGATCTTCTTGGTTGAATAGCTTACTTCTGACCGGGTTTTAACTTTGTGCGTACCGGCTTGGCGTTTGGCCAGTTGGTAGCGCACAACACGGTGCAAAATATCGGCACGCGGTACCAAGCCAAAGATCGCATCGGATAGTTCGATGCTGCCTGCGGCTTTTGCGTCCAGTTTGATAACGTCGGCTTTCATTATTCTTCGCCTCCGGTTGTAGCTTCAACAGCTGCTTCTTCTACTTGTGCTTCAGCAGCAGGTGCTTGTTGACTGCGCAAAGCGGCTGGGAAAGGAAGACCCTCGGGGGCTTTCTTTTTCACCGCGTCCTTAACAGTAACCCAACCACCCTTGGAACCAGGAACAGCGCCTTTGATCATGATAAGGCCACGATCAATGTCTGTTTTAACCACTTCCAAATTCTGGGTGGTGATACGTGCAGCACCCATGTGACCGGCCATTTTCTTACCTTTGAAAACTTTACCCGGTTCCTGACACTGCCCAGTAGAGCCGTGTGAACGGTGTGAAATCGACACACCGTGAGTTGCGCGCAGACCTTTAAAGTTCCAGCGTTTCATCGCACCGGCAAAACCTTTACCGATTGATGTGCCGGCGACGTCTACTTTTTGACCTTCCAGAAAGTGGTTGGCTGTAATTTCTTCGCCAACTTCAATCAGGTTATCAGCAGAAACACGGAATTCCGCGATTTTGCGTTTTGGTTCTACTTTCGCTTTCGCGAAGTGACCGCGCATAGCAGCCGTTTGACGGCTTACTTTCGCAGCACCAGCACCAAGCTGAACAGCGGTGTAACCGTCTGTTTCACTCGTGCGTTGAGCCACAACCTGAAGGTTTTCCATTTGCAAAACGGTTACAGGGATCTGTTTGCCGTCTTCCAAGAACAACCGGGTCATACCCAATTTTTTTGCTATAATTCCAGAGCGCATCTGTTCCATGCCCCCTTACAATTTGATCTCAACATCCACACCAGCAGCAAGATCGAGCTTCATCAGCGCGTCTACTGTTTGTGGAGTTGGGTCAACGATGTCTAACAGACGCTTGTGCGTCCGGATTTCAAATTGTTCACGAGATTTCTTGTTCACGTGCGGGCTACGCAAAACAGTGAACTTCTCGATCTTGTTCGGCATTGGGATTGGGCCACGCACTTGCGCACCTGTCCGCTTAGCTGTGTTTACGATCTCGGCGGTGGACGCATCCAACACGCGGTAATCGTAAGCTTTCAGCCGAATACGAATATTTTGGCTTTTCATTTCGAAGCCTTTCAAGGCGTTAGAGTTGATAGGTAGAGCGGCTGAGCACCAGCCGCCCTACATCGAACCCGAAGGTTTAATTATATAAGTCGGTTACTCGATGATTTTAGCAACAACACCGGAACCAACTGTGCGACCGCCTTCACGGATCGCAAAGCGCAGGCCATCTTCCATTGCAATCGGGTAAATCAATTCAACGACGAATTTCAGGTTATCACCCGGCATCACCATTTCTGTACCTGACGGCAGCTCAACTGTGCCGGTCACGTCAGTTGTACGGAAGTAGAACTGTGGACGATAGTTGGCAAAGAACGGTGTGTGACGGCCACCCTCGTCTTTAGTCAGAATATAAACTTCTGCTTCAAACTTGGTGTGTGGTTTAACAGAGCCCGGTTTACACAGGATCTGGCCGCGCTCAACACCATCACGGTCGATCCCGCGAAGTAGAACCCCAACGTTGTCGCCAGCTTCACCGCTATCAAGCAGTTTGCGGAACATTTCAACACCGGTACAAGTTGTTTTCTTAGTGTCATTAATCCCGACGATTTCAATTTCTTCGCCAACTTTGATAACACCGCGTTCAATACGGCCTGTTACAACTGTACCACGGCCTGAAATCGAGAACACATCTTCAATCGGCATCAGGAATGGTTGATCAACAGCACGTGTTGGTGTTGGGATATAGGCGTCAACAGCGGTCATCAGTTCGGCAATTTTGTCTTTGCCGATTGCGTCGTCGCGATCTTCCAAAGCAGCCAAAGCAGACCCTGAAATAATTGGAATATCATCACCTGGATAATCGTATTCGTTCAACAATTCACGAATTTCCATTTCAACCAGTTCCAACAACTCATCGTCATCGACTTGGTCAACTTTATTCATGAAAACAACCATGAAAGGAATGCCAACTTGGCGGCCCAAAAGGATGTGCTCACGGGTTTGAGGCATAGGGCCATCAGCTGCGTTCACAACCAGAATGGCACCGTCCATTTGCGCCGCACCAGTGATCATGTTTTTCACATAGTCGGCGTGACCTGGACAATCAACGTGGGCGTAGTGACGTGCTTCAGTTTCATATTCAACGTGGGCTGTTGAAATGGTGATACCACGGGCTTTTTCTTCAGGTGCGCTATCGATTGAATCGTAGCTCTGAAAATCGCCAAACTGCTTTGTAATCGCAGCTGTCAGGGTTGTTTTACCGTGGTCAACGTGGCCAATTGTGCCGATGTTGACGTGTGGTTTAGTGCGTTCAAACTTTTCTTTTGCCATAACTAGGGCCTCCTAGGTTTATTATTCGGTCGGCAATGCCTGACCTGTTTGGTTTCAGATCAGGCGAATTTCGCCTGGATTTCTTCGGATATATTACTTGGTACAGTGTCGTAGTGGCTGAACTGCATAGTAAAGTTCGCACGGCCTGATGACATAGACCGCAACGTATTGATATAGCCAAACATGTTGGCCAGTGGCACACGCGCATCAATTGCAATGGCGTTACCGCGTGTATCTTGGCCTTGAACCATACCGCGACGCGATGTCAGATCGCCGATGATGCCGCCTGTGTATTCTTCAGGGGTGACAACTTCGACCATCATGATCGGTTCAAGCATTTTAGCACCAGCCTTTTTCAGACCTTCGCGCATTCCCATACGACCAGCAATTTCGAATGCCATGACGCTACTATCAACATCGTGGTACTTACCGTCGATCAATTCGACTTTGAAATCAATCACAGGGAAGCCTGCCAACGGGCCGCTGTCCATAACGGACTCTATACCTTTTTCAACACCGGGGATGTATTCTTTTGGAATAGACCCGCCGACGATTTTACTTTCAAACGAGTAACCCTCGCCAGGTTCCGTCGGTTTGATGATCATTTTCACTTCAGCATACTGACCAGAACCACCGGATTGTTTTTTATGGGTGTAGCTGATTTCTGCTTCGTGGCTGATGGTTTCACGGTAGGCCACTTGCGGCGCACCGATATTTGCTTCCACTTTGAATTCACGCTTCAGGCGATCCACAAGAATGTCCAAGTGCAATTCGCCCATACCCTTCATGATGGTTTGGCCAGACTCTTGATCGGTTTCAACCCGGAATGAAGGATCCTCGGCAGCCAAACGCGCCAGACCTTGTGACATTTTTTCCTGGTCAGCCTTGGTTTTAGGCTCAACAGCAATTTCGATCACCGGATCCGGGAACGTCATTGTTTCCAGAATAACCTGATCATTCACCGAACAAAGCGTGTCGCCTGTTGTGGTTTCTTTCAAACCAGCCAGCGCAATGATGTCGCCAGCAAAAGCTTCCTCAATCGGCACCTGCTCGTTCGAGTGCATCATCATCATACGACCAACACGTTCTTTTTTATCCTTGGTAGAGTTGATCATGCCATCGCCTTTTTTCAACGTACCCGAATAGATACGTGTAAAGGTCAATGTGCCCACAAACGGGTCATTCATGATTTTGAACGCAAGGCCGGAAAACGCCATATTGTCATCGGCACGACGCGCAATGTCACGGGTTTCGGTTTCATCACCGGGCCTAAAGCCCATGTAGTCGATCACATCCAGAGGCGACGGTAAGAAATCAATCACCGCGTTCAGCAGCGGTTGAACACCCTTGTTCTTGAACGCAGAACCAGCCAGCACGGGAACAAATTCCATCGCCAGCGTGCCCTTACGGATCAAGCTGCGTAGCGTGGCTACATCAGGCTCATCACCTTCCAGATAGGCTTCCATGGCATCATCGTCCATTTCAACAGCCATTTCGATCATCTCGTTGCGAAGCGTATCGCAATGATCGGCCAGAGACGCGCGAATAGGGCGTTTTTCCCAGGTCGCACCCAAATCTTCACCAACGTAAACCCATTCTTCTTGCGTGATCAGATCGACCACACCTTCCAGCTCGGTTTCTGCACCAATTGGAATTTGAACCGGCATGGCACGTGCACCTGTACGGTCGCGGATCATCTCCACACATTTCATAAAATCGGCACCGGTTTTGTCCATTTTGTTGACAAAAACAATACGTGGAACGTGATAGCGATCAGCTTGGCGCCAAACAGTTTCCGTTTGCGGCTCGACGCCTGCATTGGCGTCAAGAACACAAACAGCCCCGTCCAAAACAGCCAGCGAGCGTTCAACTTCAATGGTAAAGTCAACGTGGCCAGGTGTGTCGATAATGTTCAGGCGATGCTTTTCAGTTTCAGGTGTTGCACCGTCCTCTGTGCGTTCCCAGAAAGTCGTGGTCGCAGCAGAGGTAATAGTAATACCGCGCTCTTGCTCTTGCTCCATCCAGTCCATCGTTGCCGCACCGTCATGCACTTCGCCGATGTTGTGGGACTTGCCCGTGTAGTACAAAATGCGTTCGGTACAGGTTGTTTTACCTGCATCAATATGCGCCATGATGCCGAAATTACGGTAGCGTTCCAGAGGATATTCGCGTGCCATCTGCCTAAACCTTTTTATATATTACCAGCGGTAATGGCTGAATGCTTTGTTCGCATCGGCCATTTTGTGGGTGTCTTCACGTTTTTTCACGGCTGTGCCACGGCTGTTGATTGCATCCATCAATTCGCCAGCAAGACGTTCTTCCATAGTGTTTTCATTGCGCTTGCGCGATGCACCGATCAACCAGCGAATAGCCAGCGCTTCACGGCGCTCCACACGCACTTCCACAGGCACCTGATAGGTTGCACCACCCACACGACGAGACCGAACCTCGACAGATGGCTTGATGTTCTCAAGAGCCTCATGGAACACTTCAACGGGTGCGCGTTTGGTTTTGCTTTCAACGCGCTCAAGCGCGCCGTAAACAATACGCTCGGCCACGGATTTTTTACCGTCCAGCATCAGGTTGTTCATAAATTTCGACAAAACCATATCACCGTATTTGGCGTCTGGCAGGATTTCACGTTTTTCAGCGCGATGGCGTCTAGACATATCTGTTGTCCCTTATTTCGGCTTCTTGGCGCCGTATTTCGAACGACGTTGTTTGCGGTCTTTTACGCCTTGCGTATCAAGTACACCGCGCAAAATGTGATAGCGCACACCCGGAAGGTCTTTTACGCGACCCCCGCGGATCAGAACAACAGAGTGCTCTTGAAGGTTGTGGCTTTCACCCGGGATATAGGAAATCACCTCAAAACCGTTCGTTAGGCGAACTTTGGCAACTTTACGCATAGCAGAGTTGGGTTTTTTCGGTGTCGTTGTATATACGCGCGTACATACGCCACGCTTCTGCGGACATGCCTGCAGGTGCATTGACTTTTGGTGTTTCACTTTCGGCTGGCGCGGTTTGCGGATCAGCTGTTGTATCGTTGGCATTCGGAACTCCCGTATGTCCTGTTTCAAACTCGAATAGGCGCATGATCTATCGATCAAACACCGCGACACGGCAGCCCGCACAATTCGTGGATGGACTACCGCGGTTAATACCAGAGGATCGAGACTTCCGTCTGGATCATGACCGCCAGATTGTGGCTTGTATGAAATGCAAGCGTACTCGCACCTCAGGTTCCGCGCGTATAGTCCGAGTCGTGTGGGGTGTCAACATGCAGGGCGGTTAGTTTAGGAAAAAGCGTAGTTTTACGCCATGTTCCACCGTCTTACAGTTCAATCCCCCTTAGTATATCCATAGGAAGCCCAAAATGGGTATCCAGAAGCTCCGCAATCCGGTGCTCTTCGATCAAATGATCTCTACCGGTAATTTTAGGGTCTGCTATATTGTTGGAATGGACGGTTCGCAACCATGCCGGGCTATCTATATGAGAAATCGTTCTAAAATAGGCGGGCAATTTGCGGTGGTTGCGCGAAAAAATAGTACGCCCTTCGTCAATATGCGTGGTCATCGCAGTCCCTTGTGCCCCCGGAGTGCGCTCGATCACGTCAAACACCTGATTGCCGTGGTCGGTTTTTTCCAGAAATAGACCGAAGTTGAAAGACGTTATCAGCGGTTTGTTTGGCTCGATAAACGGGCTTGCCCTTTCTGTTTTATCTTTCAGGTTTTCAATATAGGTCTTTTGCAACATATCATCATCATCCAAACGAAAACTAGTGAATAGCCGGGCCGATTTATCCCCCATTATTCTGGTGGGTAACGGTTGCGTTCGCCATGATGCCAGCCATGAGTTA
>CAZMMG010000090.1:0-8654 GCA_964567355.1 uncultured Neptunicoccus sp. | reverse complement strand
TGTGACGGTCGCTATGTTTTAGTAGTTATTTCTGTAGTTTTGTTTTGTTTTTTTTTTCAAGCAGAGACCGTCATACGAGTTTTGCCTTAGTCTCTGGTGTTCGGAGTTGTGTATAAGAGCCAGATATGCGCACCATCAAACATATGCGCCCCGACAAGCAGCAGCAAAAAGCCCATGAAACCATGGATATTTTTGCCCCCCTTGCGGGACGCATGGGTATGCAGTGGATGCGCGACGAGCTGGAAGACCTGTCGTTTCGGGTGTTGAACCCCGAAGGGCGCAATTCCATCCTGCGGCGGTTTTTGACCTTACGCAACCAAACCGAAGATGTGATACAAAAGATCACCCAAGATATTCGCGATGTCCTGCTGAAATCAAACATAGAGGCCGAGGTGGTTGGCCGCGAAAAGAAACCCTATTCGGTCTGGCGCAAGATGCAGGAAAAGGGCGAAGGATTTTCGCGCCTCAGCGATATTTATGCGTTTCGGATCATCACTGAAAACGAAGAAGACATCTATAGGGCTTTGGGGGCGATGCATCACCGGTGGACAGCGGTGCCGGGCCGGTTCAAAGATTACCTGAGCCAACCCAAATCAAACGGTTACCGTTCGGTTCATACCACGGTTTCGGGGCGTGACGGAAAACGGGTGGAAATCCAGATGCGCACACGCCAGATGCATGACGTGGCAGAAACGGGTGTGGCGGCGCATTGGTCGTATAAGGACGGGCGCCGAGTGGAAAACCCGTTTGCGGTCGATCCGTTTACCTGGCTTGCATCGCTGACCGAACGTTACGGGGCTGCGGATGATCAGGATTACGACGAGTTTCTGGAACATGTAAAACTGGATATGTTTTCGGATCAGGTGTTTTGTTTCACACCGAAAGGCGAGGTTATCCAGTTGCCGCGCGGGGCGACACCAATAGATTTTGCCTATGCCATTCACACCCGTATCGGGGCGGCTTGTGTCGGGGCTAAGGTAGATAGTCGGCGTGTGCCGCTTTGGACGCGTCTGCGAAATGGTCAGTCGGTGGAAATTACCACCGCCGAAGGTCAACGCCCGCAATCAAGCTGGATTGATATTGCAATCACCGGGCGGGCAAAATCGGCCATTCGACGCGCCTTGCGTGAAGAGCACCGTGAAGGTTATATCCGGCTTGGTTCTGAATTGGCGCGTGTGGCTTTGGAGCATGTCGGAAAGAAAGCTACCGACAAGGCATTGTCGACAGCGGCGGCAAAACTGGGGCTTAAAAACAAGGAAGCATTATTGGCGCGCCTGGGCAGTGCCGAAATGATCGGCTCGGATTTGGTCGGGGCACTTTACCCGGAACTGTTGGCCAAAGATTTCGAAGAAACAAATTTGCAGGAAGCCGAGATATTGGGGCTGAGCCCTGGCCAATACGCCCAGCCCGGGCAATGTTGCCAACCCTTGCCAGGCGAGCGTATCATCGGGATTGCCACACGCGGTAAAGGGGTGATTTTTCACACCATCCACTGTGAAAAGCTGGCGGAATACGAAGACCAGTCGGAACGCTGGATGGATTTGCGCTGGACACAAGGCCGCAATGACCCGAACAGCAATGTGACGATTGAAGTGACGATGGCAAATGATGCAGGTGTGCTGGGACGAATTTGCACATTGATCGGCGAGCAAAATGCCAATATTGCGGATTTACAATTTACCGAAAGAAAACCTGATTTTTACCGAATGATGATTGAAATACAGGTACGCGATGTGGGACACCTGCATCATGTGATGACGGCGGTGGAAGCTGATTCGGATGTGGCCCATGTCAAACGGGTCAGAGGCAAGCTTTCAAATTCTGAGGCATAACCGCAACCGGGGTTAAATGGAGCGAAATAAGCGTGGTATTCAAGCGCAGAGACAAGCAAACATACTGGCAATGGATTGTCGAGTTTGTATACCCGCGTAAAGGGTGGAGCCGTGGGGTTGAATATATCAGCCACCGTTTGAAACGGCTGCCCGATACACCGCATAAAATCGCTATGGGCATTGGCTGCGGCGTGTTTGTGACGTTCACGCCGTTCTTTGGCTTGCATTTCTTTTTGGCGTGGATGCTTGCGCGGCTTTTTCGCGGTAATGCGCTTGCTGCTTTGCTGGCAACATTTGTCGGCAACCCGCTGACCTTCCCCGCCATTGCCGCCATCAGCTATCAGCTGGGTATGAAAATTTTGGGCTTTGACCATAAAAAAACTGTCTGGAGTAAAATACATGATGGTTTTAAAGATGCTTTTTCTGTGCTGTGGAGCAATATTAGATCTCTGTTCGGTTACGAGCCAAGCTCTTGGGGCAGTTTCCTGGAATTTGCCAAAGAGGTGTTTCTGCCATACCTTGTTGGAGGCATTATTCCGGGCTTGGTCACGGCGACTTTATTTTATGCTTTTTCAAAGCCGCTTATTGCCACTTATCAAAAACGGCATAAGCTGAGATTGCAGGAACGCCGTGCGCGTAAGCTTGCAAAAAAGAAAATTTTCTGAACACATTGCGGTTCGGGATTGTTTGAAAAGGCTGTGATACACCATGCAAAACAAGCTAAATAAATTACGTTTGGGCGTGAATATTGACCATGTTGCCACTGTGCGAAATGCGCGTGGCGGTGCCTATCCCGATCCGTTGCGGGCCGCATTGCTGGCCGAAAAGGCCGGGGCTGACGGTATCACGGCACACTTGCGCGAAGATCGCCGCCATATTACCGACGCGGATATAGCGGCGTTGGCAGGCGGGCTTTCGATACCGCTGAATTTTGAGATGGCGGCAACCGACGAGATGCAGGTGATTGCCCTGCGCCATAAACCGCACGCGGTATGCCTTGTGCCTGAAAAGCGCGAAGAACGCACTACCGAGGGCGGCTTGGATGTGGCGCGTGAAGAAAACAGGTTGGCGCATTTTATCGCGCCTTTGCACGATGCGGGCTGCCGTGTGTCGATGTTTGTGGCCTCCGAGGTGAAACAGATAGAGGCCGCGCACCGCATCGGGGCCGATATTGTCGAACTGCATGTTGGGCCTTATTGTGATGCGTTTACCGAAGGCCGCTTTGACGACAGTGATAGGTTTCTTGAAGACCTGCGACAGATGTCGAGCCATGCGGCCTCTTTGGGCCTAGAGGTGCATGCAGGCCACGGCATTACCTATGATACGGTCAAACCGATCGCAGCATTTGCGGAAGTGGTGGAGCTGAATATCGGGCATTTTCTGATTGGTGAGGCGATTTTCGATGGCTTGCAAAACGCTATTGGTCACATGCGCAGCTTGATGGATGAGGTGCGGGGGTGATCATCGGCATCGGTACCGACCTTGCAAATATCGAACGGATAGCGGCCACGCTCGATCGTTTCGGGGATCGGTTTCGTGACCGTGTTTTCACCAAAACAGAACAAGCTAAATCCGAACGCCGCCGCGATGTGGTTGGCACCTATGCCAAACGCTGGGCGGCGAAAGAGGCCTGTTCCAAGGCGCTGGGCACCGGGCTGCGCATGGGGATTGCGTGGCGCGATATGGGGGTGAAAAACCTGCGTACCGGACAGCCGACAATAGAACTGACCGGATGGGCGGAAAAACGTCTGAAAGATATGACTCCGAAAGGCCATGAAGCCTTTGTTCATGTGAGTTTAACCGATGATCATCCATGGGCACAGGCCTTTGTGGTGATCGAAGTGCGCCCGCTTGCTTGACTATCGCGCATGCAAAGGCCATGTAGCGTCCAAGTGCTTAAAGGGGCAAGGTAATGACAGATAAGAAGCCAGACGGAATTGGCGAAACGATTAAGACGATTTTCTATGCGCTATTGATTGCAGGTGTGATCCGCACCCTGTTTTTCCAACCGTTTTGGATCCCGTCAGGCTCGATGAAATCGACGCTGCTAATCGGGGATTTCCTGTTCGTCAATAAAATGGCTTACGGCTATTCAAGATATTCCTGCCCGTTTTCCATGTGTCCTTTTTCGGGCCGCATTTTGGGACATGAACCCGAACGTGGCGATATTATTGTGTTCAAACATCCGGTAAGTGAAGTGGACTATGTTAAACGTTTGATCGGCCTGCCGGGGGATCGTATTCAGGTCAAAGACGGCCAGCTTTACATCAATGATGTGGTTGCCCCGCAAGAACCGAAAGAAATATTTACCGAAGTCAAAGAGAAACAGGGATCAATGGCACATTTGCCGCGTTGTGCCAATGCGCCCGTGGCAATTCACGGCACTTGTGAAAAACAGCGTTTTGTGGAAACTCTGCCCAATGGTGTGCAACATGACATCTTGAATATCGGCACGGATTATGCCGATAACACTGGGGTATTCACGGTTCCGGCCGGGCAATATTTCTTTATGGGTGACAACCGCGATAATTCCGAAGACAGCCGTTATCCGCAAAGCGTGGGCGGTGTTGGGTATGTGCCGTTTGAAAACCTTGTCGGGCGGGCCGACCGGGTGATTTTTTCATCTGCCGGCAAATCGCTTTTGGCATTCTGGACATGGCGTTCGGATCGTTTATTCAAGAGGCTTGATTGAAACTTGCAAGTGAACTGAAGGAATTCTGCAAACGGTTGGGCCATGAGTTTGTCCGACCGCAGTTGTTGATCGAAGCCACCACACATTCATCTCTAAGCTCGCCCACCCGCACCGACAACCAAAGGCTGGAGTTTTTGGGTGATCGGGTGTTGGCTTTGGTGATTGCGCAAGCGTTGTTGGAAAAAGACAAACAGGCAAGCGAAGGTCTGTTAGCGCCGCGTTTCAATGCTTTGGTGCGCAAAGAAGCTTGCGCCGCTATTGCTATCGAGATTGACTTGGGCGCTGCCCTGAAACTGGGTCGCTCGGAAATGTTGTCGGGTGGGCGTAAAAAAACCGCCATTCTTGGGGATGCCATGGAAGCGGTGATTGCATCCGTCTATATGGATGCGGGCTTTGATGCGGCTGAAAAGATGATCCTGCGGCTTTGGGGGGAGCGGATCAATTCGGCCGAAGAAGATGCGCGCGACCCAAAAACAACTTTGCAGGAATGGGCGCAGGGTCATAAAATGCCGCCGCCGAAATATGTCGAACTTGCCCGCTCGGGGCCGGATCATGCGCCTGTCTTTGAAATAGAAGCGCAATTATCCAACGGGGTATCGGCATCGGCTAGTGCAACGTCCAAACGTCAGGCGCAACAAATGGCGGCAAAGAAATTACTGGCACAGGTGGACCCATGACGGATACCAAATGCGGATATGTTGCCCTGATCGGCGAGCCCAATGCGGGTAAATCAACACTGATGAATTACTTGGTCGGGGCCAAGGTCTCGATTGTGACCCACAAGGTGCAGACCACGCGTGCGCGCATTCGCGGCATTGCGATTGAGGGCGATGCGCAGTTGATATTCGTTGACACACCGGGGCTGTTTCAGACCCGGCGCAATTTGGACAAGGCGATGGTCGCGGCGGCGTGGTCGGGGGCGGGTGACGGCGATGTCGTTGTGCTTTTGATCGAAGCGCACCGCGGTATCACCAAAGGTGTCGAGATGATTTTGGAAGGTCTGAGCAAACGCTTGCGCAGCAAGCAAAAGATCGTTCTGGCGATCAATAAGATCGATATGGTTAAGGCGGAAAAGCTGCTGAAGCTGACCAAAGAGATTAATCAAATGTTCGACTTCGATGAAACCTTTATGATCTCGGCTGAAAAAGGCTTTGGCGTCAAGGAACTGCGCAGCTATTTCGGGGCAAACATGCCAAAAGGCCCGTGGCTTTATCCCGAGGATCAAATCGCCGATGTGCCGATGCGCATGATCGCGGCTGAAACCACGCGCGAGAAACTGATGCTGCGCCTGCATCAGGAATTGCCGTATTACCTGACCGTGGAAACCACCGGATGGGAACAGAAAAAAGACGGCTCGGTGCGCATTGAGCAGATTGTTTATGTGGTGCGCGAACGCCACAAAGGCATCGCCCTTGGCCCGAAGGGGGAAACCATTAAGGCGGTTAGTATAGCTTCGCGTACCGAGTTGAAAAACCTTGTGGGTGCCGAAGTGCATTTGTTCATTCAGGTCAAAGTACGCCCTAAATGGGAAAACGAGGCCGAACGCTTCACCGAAATGGGTCTGGATTTTTCGGACACTAAAAAATGACCCCGCGCCTGACCAGCGATATCTGGGTCAGTGCCTATTTGCGGCGGTTGCAAGGGGTTAACATTCCGGCATTCATCACCGCCAAGGGCGATGCCACGGCAGGGGCGGTGATTGTAAAGTTAAATACATTGGACGGGCAGGCAAAGGCTTATCACCGCACATATGATCTGGAAGGCAATCGCATTTGGGCGGTTTTGGCCGAAGGGGGTGAGCCGGATGTGGATGCAAGCCTGACAAAGCAACGTTCTTATGATCCCGATTTATGGGTGATAGAGGTCGAGGACCGCGCGGGGCGGCATTTGCTCGACGAAGACGGCCTGTCGGGCTAACCTTCTCATATGGAATGGCAAGACACAGGCACTATCATATCGGTTCGCAAACACGGCGAGACCTCTACGATTGTCGATGTTTTGACCGAAGCGCATGGCCGCCATGCCGGTCTGGTGCGCGGCGGGGCCTCGCGCAAGATGGCCCCGAGCCTGCAACCCGGAACGCAGGTGGATGTGCAGTGGCAGGCGCGGCTTGAGGCGCATTTGGGAACCTACAGGCTGGAAGCCACCCGTTCGCGCGCCACAATTCTGTCAGATAGGTTGGCGTTGCCTGCAATGGGATCTGTCTGTGCCTTGGTCAACTTTGCTTTTCCAGAACGCATGTCCTTGCCTCGGCTTTATCAGCTTACCGTACATTTGCTGGATCAAATGGCAGCAGGGGGCGCATGGTTATCGGATTACGCATTATGGGAATATGCGCTGTTGGAAGAATTGGGATACGGGCTTGATCTGGATAGCTGTGCGGCAACAGGTGTGCGACAGGATTTGATTTATGTGTCGCCCAAATCGGGCCACGCGGTTAGCCGCAAAGCGGGGGCCGAATGGGCTGACCGTATGTTGCCCTTGCCGCTGTTTTTGCGGGCGCAAACCGTGACTAAAGAAGCGGCAGAGGTGTTGGACGCCCTGAAAACCACCGGCTATTTTTTGCAAAAACGTCTGGCCCCCGCACTTGGCAACCGCCCTTTGCCGGATGCGCGGCAGAGGTTTCTGGATGTGCTGCACAAAACGGTGCAAAAAAGTCCCTAATTGTTTTTGTAGACCAACATCGGGCCGTTATCATTGCTTAAAATCAGAACATTTGCGGCAACCTCGGCATATGTCATTTTTTGCAACAGTCCGAAATATTGTGTTTCAAGGTTCAAATCCGGGCAAGCCATTTTTGTGGCCCCGAAACCTTTGATCTCGAACCAAGGCATGGGCACGGTTTGACTGGCGGAATATTTGTTGCAAGGTGCTTGCCCCGAAATACGGCCCTCTTCGGGGAATTTTAGCGTGATGCGGCGGCTGACGGGGGCATTGTCCATTTCGGTCAACAGCCAAACATCCGCAGTATTTGTTTGGCCCGAGACGGTTTCATCCTTGGAACAGGTGGAAAGAGCAAACAAAAGAATAAGTGCGCTACGTATCATGGGGGCAGATTTACAGATGCGTAGACAGGTTTCAATCCCATAAAAAAACCGCGCCAATGACAGGCGCGGTTGGTATTTTAGTTTGGCATTGCTTTATGCGCTAATTTTAACCGCCAGAACATCGTCGCTGACGTATTGTTCATATTGCGCGAAGTTTTCCGAGAACATTGCAACCAGCTTGGCTGCGTTTGCATCATACGCGTCTTTGTCGGCCCATGTGTTGCGTGGGTCCAACAACGTGTTGTCAACGCCGTTAACCGCCACAGGCACTTCAAAGCCGAAGTTTTCGTCATGCTTGAACGCGACCTCGTTAAGCGAACCGTCCAGCGCTGCTGTCAACAAAGCGCGTGTGGCTTTGATCGGCATCCGTGCGCCGGTGCCGTAAGCCCCGCCTGTCCAGCCGGTGTTGACCAGCCAGCAAGATGCGCCTGTTGAGGCGATTTTATCGCGCAACAATGCACCATATGCTTCCGGGCGGCGCGGCATGAAAGGTGCGCCGAAACAGGTGGAAAACGTCGGTTGTGGTTCGGTGATACCGCGTTCTGTGCCGGCCACTTTGGACGTAAATCCCGACAGGAAGTGATACATGGCTTGCGCTGGTGTCAGACGTGCAATCGGGGGCAACACGCCGAACGCATCACAGGTCAGCATGATAATGTTTCTCGGCTGCCCGCCGATGGAATCCTCGGAAGCGTTGGAAATATAGTGCAACGGATAAGCGCAGCGCATGTTGGCGGTTAGGCTATCGTCAGCAAAATCCAGCTCTTTGGTGTAGTCATCGTAAACCATGTTTTCGATGATAGTGCCGAACTTGCGGGTGGTGCCGTAAATTTCTGGTTCGGCCTCGGCGGACAGGTTGATGGTTTTGGCGTAACAGCCGCCTTCGATGTTGAAGGTGGATGTATCAGACCAGCCATGTTCGTCGTCGCCGATCAAGGTGCGGTTGGGATCAGCCGACAGGGTGGTTTTACCGGTACCCGACAGGCCAAAGAACACGGCTGCATCATCCGGGTTGCCGATAGCGTGGTTGGCAGAGCAGTGCATCGGCATGATGCCTTCGGCGGGCAACAGGTAGTTCATAAC
>CAZMMG010000089.1:0-8802 GCA_964567355.1 uncultured Neptunicoccus sp. | reverse complement strand
AAGAAAGAAGCGCCCCACGGGCACGCCGCCCCGCATGTGGACCAGAAAGGGGGCCGCATTGGGGGCGGGGGGGGGAAATACGAGGCGATCAGGAACAGGCTGGCTGCAACGGGTAGGACGATACCCGAAAAGCTGAAAAGCCCCGCGGTTGGTGTGTCTTGATAGCTATTTGCCATAAATGGGCTGCCGTAGGTGGCACTATAAAGCAGGCCTGCGGTGAAAATAACCGCTGTCTGATCCAGATTTTGCGCGCGGTTGCAATAAAAAATTGCCCATGCGCCGAGACCCAAAAGCACCAGAACTGTGGCTTGCCACAAGATCAGGCTGTCGGCGGCGCTAAAGCAAAGCATTGCCGTGGTTGCAGCCCCGGTAACAACGCTTAGAACCGTCGGGTAATGCGTGGCACTGTCGCCTAATGTGACTTCATTCAGCATCTCGAAACGGGGCCATTTCGGCCATAGACCAAAAGCTGGGATTGTGGTGGTGAGCCAGATAATTGCCGCGCCAAACAGGGCCAGATAAGGTTGGGTGTCTAGCGTATCATTCAAGAGAAGGCCCCAAAACAGACTAAAAGCCACAGCAAGTGTTGAGAGCCAAATCCATTTTTGATATCGCTCTACGGCCAAAGCCGTTGCCAGAATCGCCAGAAAATAAAGGTAAAGAACAGGCGAGCTTTCCCCGCCCGTAACCATCATCGGCGAAATATAAGCCCCCAATATACCGACAACCGCCAACACCGGGCCATAGATCAGCCCCGCGCTCACAGCCAGAAACGATACCACAACCATCGAGGCAAAGCCCGTCACCGGGCCAGTCAACGCGTAAAGCACATGGGCCGACACCACGGCGCCGTAAAGCGTCGCAATGCCGCCTGCGGCAAAGGTTACGGGCAAGCTGAACCAGCCTTGCATGCCGACATTGGGCTTTCGGCGCAGATATTCTGCCGCGCCCAGCAAGATGCCACCAAAGCCCAAGGCACTGATAACCCGGGCGGTCGGTCCCAAAAGCCCGCGTTCCAGCCCGTATTGCACAATGAACAAGCCGCCCGATGCCAGCGATATGCCTGCCAGCCAAATGATCCAGTTGGCTTTGAAATTTGCCGCCATGCGGTCAAAGAAAGTAGGAGCTTTGGGTGCAATACCCTGTGCTATTTTTGCTATTTTTGCTGTTTTGGTTTTTGCCGGTGTTTGTGCGGCTTTTGCCGCTACTTTGGGTTTTTCCGATTTGGCTGCAACAATGACAGGTGCTTCACCTTCGGCGCGGATTTTCAACAGTTCGACCTCGGCCTGCAAACGTTTGATTTTGGTGGTGGCCCCTCTGGCGATGATAAAGGCGATGAGCGGCATCAGAAAAACATAAGCGGCCACTAAAACGACGATTGGAATTAAGTTGTGGAGATGCATTGAATTCCCCTTTGTATATTGGTGCATAATGAAGAACATGTCCCCTTGGGTCAACAAATTTACGATCCGCGCATGGCGTAAGTTTTTTCTTCTATGCTTGCAAAATTGCGGCTAAGTTAACCATCAATGAGGGGTATGACTGATATGGGGAAAAAGGCGGATGTGATTATCGTAGGCGCCGGACTTGCGGGGCTTGTGGCCGCGCATCAGGCGGTTTTGCGTGGACGCTCTGTGTTGCTGCTGGATCAAGAAGGCGAACAATCGCTGGGTGGGCAGGCGTTTTGGTCTTTGGGCGGTCTTTTCATGGTCGACACGCCTGAACAAAGGCGCATGGGCATCAAGGACAACCGTGTTCTGGCAGCAAGTGACTGGTATGGTTCGGCGCAGTTTGACAGAGCTGAGGATGCCAACCCCAAAGCCTTTGCGCAAAGCTATCTTGATTTTGCTGCAGGCGGGATGCGAAGCTGGCTTTATGGGCTTGGCATGCGCTGGTTTCCCGTTGTCGGTTGGGCTGAACGCGGTGGGGTGGATGCTATGGGGCACGGCAATTCGGTGCCACGTTTTCATCTGACATGGGGGACGGGGCCGGGGGTTGTTGCCCCGTTTGAACATTTGGCGCGACAGGCGGAAGCGGCGGGCAAGCTAACATTCGGGTTTCGCCACAAGGTGACGAATTTGCAGATTACCACGGGGCGGGTAACGGGTGTTTCGGGCCAGATATTGCAACCGACCGATACGCCGCGTGGCCAAAGCAGCAGCCGCAAGGTGACAGGTGATTTTGACTATAGCGCCGAAGCTGTGATCCTGACCACGGGCGGTATCGGGGCCAACCACGATTTGGTGCGCCGCTACTGGCCGGTCGAGCGGCTTGGGGCGGCACCCGAACGCATGGTTTCAGGCGTGCCCGATTATGTTGACGGCTTAATGCAGGTAGCGGCCGAGCGGGCCGGGGCGGCGGTGATCAATTGCGACCGGATGTGGCATTATACCGAAGGGCTGCAAAATTGGGATCCGATCTGGCCCAACCACGGTATCCGTATTTTGCCGGGGCCAAGTTCCATGTGGTTCGACGGCAATGGCGACCGGTTGCAGGCGCCTTGTTTGCCCGGGTTCGATACGCTTTCGACCCTGAAGCGCATCTTGGCTGCGGGACATCAACATAGCTGGTTTATTCTGACCCAAAAGATCATCGAAAAAGAATTTGCCTTGTCCGGCTCGGAACAAAACCCCGATTTAACTTCGGGCAGTTGGCGGCAGGTCTTAAAGGCCCGCCTAGGCAAGGGGGCAACGGATGCGGTTGAGGCATTCAAGACGCATGGGGCTGATTTTATCGTTCATAACAGCTTGCAGGAACTGGTTTCGGGGATGAATGCCTTAACCCCGGATGCACAGGTGGATTTTGGCCATATCCGCGCCCAAATCGAAGCCCGCGACCGCCAGATCGACAACAAATTTGCCAAGGACGCGCAAGTGACTGCAATACGCGGTGCACGCGCTTATTTGGGCGACCGGTTAATCCGCACCGCCAAGCTTCATAAAATTCTGGACGCGGCCAATGGCCCGCTGATTGCAGTGCGCTTGAATATTCTGACACGCAAATCTCTGGGCGGGCTGCACACCGATATAACAGGTCAGGTGTTGCACCCCGACGGCAGTGCATTTCAGGGGCTTTATGCGGCGGGCGAGGTCGCGGGCTTTGGTGGCGGTGGCTATCATGGTTATAATGCGCTGGAAGGCACATTTCTGGGCGGTTGCATCTTTTCCGGGCGACAGGCGGGACGCAACGCTTGACCAAAACGGCGAATGCGCCAATGTTGTGCACATGAAATACAAAGCCCAAAATACCGCCCCGGAAAATGCGCAAGATTTGCGCGATATTGTACCAAACGTGTGCTATCCGATCACCACATTGCCCAAGCCCGATATGGTGCTTTATGGGGCTGCACGCAAAGCTATGACGCTGGTGGACAGCGGGCTGGTTTGCCCGCGTGAAGCGGGCTGTTTTGAGGTGCCAAAGGGGCATTTCTTTCGCATTGTCAGCATCGACGGCCCGCAAGTGGGCGATTTGAACCTGTGGAACGCGCATGATTTGACTGAAAAGTTCTATTCCGGCAAAACCCGTGCCCTGCACGGCAGCCATATCAGTACAAGTGACCGGATGTGGTCAAGTTTCCCTGCCATGCGGCCAATGGCGACGGTGACTTATGACACGCTCGACTGGTATGGCTGGGATCAGTACGGCGGTTCGGTGCATGATGTGATCGGCACGCGCTGTGACCCTTATACCAATGATGTTTTGAACGGGGTGGATTACCACCATTGTTGCCACTCGAACCTGACCCGCGCGTTGGCGGCGGCGAAAGGTTTGTCACTGAGTGAGGCAGAACCCTTGGTGCATGACGTGCTGAACGTGTTCATGTGTACCGGCTTTATGCCTGATACAAAACAGTATTTCATGAAGGCCAGCCCGGTACGCCCCGGTGATTTCATCGAATTTTTCGCCGAGATCGATCTGCTGATCGGCCTGTCCGCCTGTCCCGGCGGCGATTGCAGTGCCTCGCATTCCAGCGATGTAGCGGCCTGTTACCCGTTGAAGGTCGAGGTTTACAAGCCAGCAAGCGGGGCGTTGAAAGACTGGCAGATGCCTGCTCTGAACGGCTATTCGGGAAGCCACCAAGACCCGTAAGCAAATTTTTTCCGATCCTGTCGCTTAGAGGGTTTGGCATTGGCTGGAAAATAGGGCAGGGTTTTAAAAACAACATAAGAGGTCATATGGCTTTTCAAAATTTCAAATGCGCTTTGGTGTTGGTTTTTAGTTTTGCGCTGCCGCATATAGCGCAGGCACAAGAAACAGTGCCCTGTCGTGAAAGCGCGTCATTGCTGCTAAACTCATGCAAAACCCCTGTTGCTGTGCACCTTCGCATCGTGCCTTACAAAAGCGAAGATAACGGCGATCATGTTATGACCGTGACGGGGACATATTCCAGCGCCGACCGGTTCGGTATCGAGGGGCTGGTTATTCAGGGCGGTAAGCTTGTCAGTCGCAGATATAAAAACTGGGACGGGGTTTTGATTGTGGATGCGCAAAACAAGCCGCATGTGTTTCATTCCAGCGATGTGACGTTGATGGGTGAACACTTTAACCTTAAGGAAAAACCGTCTCGTACGGCTTTTATCGCCAAAGCAAAGGATTTAGGCGTCAGTGTGTTGCAGTCACATCTGCTGATTTCAAACGGTGGTTTGGATGTGTCAGATGTGGTCGGGGCACCTGAATTTTACCGCCGTATGCTGGTGACTTTTGATGATGGTAGTTTCGGGGTTTGGCAAACTGCCGATGCAAAGACGCTTTATGCAGCGGCAACCGAGGTTAAAAAGCAGCTTGATCCCAAAATGGCATTGAATTTGGATATGGGGGCTTATGATTTTTGTCTGCGGGGGCCAAAGCATGCGCTAAGCGATTGCGGTGCTTTGCTGGTGCCGGTTGAAAAGCTGACCAACCTGTTGGAATTTGTTGCTGAATGACTTTAGCCGGACACTAAAACATATAAATAATGCAAATACAGTTAGTTAGCTAGATGTCCCAGCTGGGACATCGGATTTTTGGCAGGTTTATTTTTACAGTCTAGCTGTATTTTTCGGGGCCGATCCATCTGGCATCGTCATACCGATCCCCATAAGCAAAGCCGATCGGCAAAAGCCGGTCTATTTCAGAACGCTCCGTATCATTGAAACTGATCTCGGTGGCGGGCAGCCATTGTTTTAGATGTGCCGCGTAGCGGGTTGCGGGGATCGGCACCATGGTGTCGTTTTGATCCAGTATCCAGGCCAATGCGGCCGCCGAGACAGGCCAGCCTTTATCGGCGCAAAAGGATTTGAACGCGCCGATAAGACGACAATTATCGCTATAGTTCGGCTCTGAAAATCGCGGCACGAAATAGCGAAAATCACTGGGTTCAAATTTCACCGGATCGGGAAAGGTTTCGCTGAATATGCCGCGACCGACAGGGGAAAACGGCACGAATGTAATGCCCAAAGCCTCGCAGGTTTGCAGCACACCAACCTCGGGGCTGCGCGTCCAAAGTGAATATTCGCTTTGCACCGCCGTCAGCGGCGTGACCGCGTGACCGCGCCGAATGGTGGTGGGGGACACTTCCGATAAGCCCCAACCACCGATTTTACCCTCATCTATCAGCTTGCCCATGGTCAGGGCGACATCTTCGATGGGGACAGATTGATCACGGCGGTGGATGTAGTAAAGATCGACATAATCGACACCAAGCCGAGCGAACGACCCCGCCAAAGCACTGCGGATATAGCCCTCGGAATTGTCAAAGCCGCGTGTGGGTTTCACCCTGATGCCGCATTTCGTGGCAATCTTGAAGCTGTGGGTGTGGGTTTTGATGAAATTCCCGATCACGGTTTCAGAACGGCCAAGCCCGTAAATATCCGCCGTATCAAGAAAGTCGATGCCGCTTTCCATCGCAGCCGCCAGACAATCATGGCTGGTTTTTTCATCCGTTGGGCCGAAAAACCCGGCAAAGCTCATGCATCCCAGCCCGATAGCGCTGATTTTCGGGCCGTTTGCGCCCAATTTACGGTATTTCATACGGGAAATGGCCTTTCGTGCTTTGTGTTTGTAGCTATCCTGATACGGTACCCCCATGTTTGAAACAATAGAGATTCCCCTCTGGACGGTTTGGCTTGCGGGCATATTGGCCATTATAGGTTTGCTCGACCGGATATTGATGCCGACGGTGCGCTGGTATTTTCGCCGCCGTATGAACAAGGCTATCGGGATTTTGAACCAGAAGTTGCAGTTGAAAATCCAGCCTTTTAAGCTGACCAAGCGGCGCATCATGGTTGATCGTCTGGCCTATGACCCGCAAGTGATTGAAGCGATTGTCGCGCATTCGCGCGATGAGCACGTGCCTTATCCCGTGGCCGAGCATATGGCGTATGGCTATGCCAACGAGATCGTGCCGTCGTTTTCAGCGCTGGGTTATTTCGGCTTTGCCATCAAACTGACCCGCTGGCTGTCGCGTGCCTTATACCGCGTGCGTTTGGGCTATGTCGATGAAACGGCCTTGAAAGCGATAGATCCGGATGCCACGGTGGTGTTTGTGATGAACCACAGATCGAACATGGATTATATATTGGTGACCTATCTGGCAGCGTCGCGTTCGGCACTGTCTTATGCGGTGGGTGAATGGGCGCGGGTCTGGCCGTTAAAACAGATCATCCGCAGCATGGGGGCGTATTTTATCCGCCGCAAATCGCGCAACCAGCTTTATCGCCGGGTGTTGGCGCGTTATGTGCAAATGGCAACCGAGGCAGGCGTGGCGCAAGCGGTGTTCCCCGAAGGCGGGTTGTCGCGCGACGGCAAGCTGAAGCCTGCCAAGCTGGGCCTGCTGAATTACATGGTCTCGGGGTTTGATCCCGAAACCAGCCGCAACATCTGTTTTGTACCTGTGGGGTTGAATTACGACCGCGTTTTAGAGGACAGGGTATTGTTGGCGGCGGACAGGGGGGAAAAGACCGGCACGTTTTTCAAGCTATACACGTTTTTGCGTTTTGTTGTACGCCATTTCGCTTTGCGGATCACCGGAAAGTTTTACCGCTTTGGTTATGCCAGTGTCAGTTTTGGCACGCCTTTGTCCTATAGGGATTTCCTGAAAGACCATGGCCAGCGCAAGCATGAGGCGATTACCAAGGCTTTGGGAAAAGAACTGATGCACCGTGTTGGTACAGTCATTCCGATCTTGCCCGCATCGCTGGTGGCTAGGGTATTTCTGACCAATCAGAAAACCACTTTGACAAAGCAGGCGGTTATTCAAAAATGCAACGTGGTTCTGGACAGGTTGCTTGCGAACGGCGCCTATATGCATATCCCGCACAAGAACTTCGAATATGCGGTGGAGGTGGGTTTGCGCATGTTTGTGTTGCGCCACGCGATTAAGAAAAAGAACAAGACTTACCTGATCAATCCTAAAGAAGTACAACTGATGACCTATTACGCCAATGCGATCGCACATTTGGGCTAAAATCGCGACAATTTAGCCCCGTGTTTCGGGGTGACAGCCCCATTTCACGCGCCTATAAGGGCCGCGAAATTCATATGGAAACGGCACGCAGATGATTAAAGTTTTTGGACATAAGTCCCCCGATACAGACGCAACCGGCTCGGCTATTATCTGGAGTTGGTTTCTGGGCACTAAAGAGGTTGAAGCCACGCCTTATGTTTTAGGCACACCCAACACCGAGGCGGCGTTTGTTCTAAAACGCTGGGGTTACGATACACCTGCGCTTATACAAGACGTGACCGAGGACGATATGGTTGTTGTCGTTGACACCAATAATCCAGCGGAACTGCCCGAACATATCAATCAGGCCACGGTGATCGAAATCATCGACCATCACATGCTGGTGGGTGGTTTGAAAACCAAACAACCGATCAATGTCACCATCGAGCCGGTGGCCTCGACCGCTACCGTGATGGCCAATATGATGGGCGAGGATCTGGAAAACGCCCCTGATGCGATCAAGGGTTTGATCCTGTCATGCATCTTGTCCGACACGCTGGAATTTCGCAGCCCGACGACGACGGATGTCGACGTGTCTTTGGCCGAAGCTTTGGCCGCAGAGCTGGGCCTGAATATTGCCGCTTATGCCGCTGAAATGTTCGCGGCAAAATCCGATGTGTCACATTTTTCCGATGCGGAATTGCTGCGTTTGGACAGCAAGCAATACGAAGTGGACGGCGTCAAGTTTCGGGTCTCGGTACTGGAAACCACAAGTCCCGAGCTGGTTTTGGCCCGCAAGCCTAGCCTGATTGACACTATGGCTGTTGTTGCAGATGAAGACGGGGTCGATCAGGTG
This sequence comes from uncultured Neptunicoccus sp., assembly GCA_964567355.1. GTDB lineage: Bacteria > Pseudomonadota > Alphaproteobacteria > Rhodobacterales > Rhodobacteraceae > Amylibacter. The sequence continues at coordinate 523 of CAZMMG010000089.1, read as the reverse complement.
CTGTTGTTTGTTGTCGACATCCTGAATGAACAGGCAACCCTGCTAATCCCCAATGATGTTGTCAAAGGCGTGGCCGAAAAATCATTCGACACATCCGTTTCTGGTGATGCTGTTGTGCTGCCGGGAATTGTTTCACGCAAAAAACAGATTATTCCGAACCTGAAAGTTTAACAACTTATTATATCCTATAAAAAGGCACCTGTTGGGTGCCTTTTTATGATTCGATTCGGTAAATTCGGGAAAAATATGATCACTTTTAGGTGATTTGCAAACAGATCACCTTTGTTTGCTGATAAATTGCGACAAGCATTTTTCTTGCAAAGCGCTCTATCTTAGGTAGAATAAGCCCCGTATCTAGTTTCCTAAGAGGTTGTGATGACTGAAAAAAAATGGATGATTGATGTGTTGGCCGATCTGCGAAATTTCGCCAGAGACAACAGAATGCGCAAACTGGCAGAACATTTGGACGACACCATACATGTGGCCGCTTTCGAGATGTCTTCATATAGGGATGATGCTGAAG
>CAZMMG010000088.1:0-8802 GCA_964567355.1 uncultured Neptunicoccus sp. | reverse complement strand
GCCTATGTTGCGAAGCGCAAGGATCAGTTGCCGGAGGCGTGGTATTGATTTTCCACGAGCATATGACAATGATGCTGCCGAGCGATTTTGATGCGTGGCTAATAATTTTATGGTCATGCCTAGCCTATGAAAGTTTTGAACATGACTGCACATGATAGATTTGAAAATGATTTGGAAACTCGCCTGCAAGAGGTGCGTGAAGCTGGACTTTATAAATCGGAACGCATCATCACCGGGCCACAGGGCGGGGCGGTATCTTTGTCGGATCGGGCTGAAGTGATCAATCTTTGTGCCAATAACTATCTGGGCTTGGCCAATCATCCCGCATTGGTCAAAAGTGCCAAAGCCGCACTTGACCGCTACGGTTACGGCATGGCCTCGGTTCGGTTTATTTGTGGAACGCAGGAAGACCATCTTGCACTGGAAGCGCGGATTGCGGGGTTTTTGGGTTTTGAATCGGCTATATTATATGCCTCTTGTTTTGACGCCAACGCCGGCCTGTTCGAAACCGTTTTGGGGCCGGAGGATGCGATTATTTCGGACGCTTTAAACCACGCATCGATCATTGACGGGGTGCGTTTGTGCAAGGCGAAACGCTATCGCTATGCCAATTCGGATATGGCGGATTTGGAAGCTCAGTTGCAACAGGCCAAAGCAGCAAAACACCGGTTGATTGCCACCGACGGGGTGTTTTCCATGGATGGTTACATCGCAAAACTGGAAAAAATTTGTGATTTGGCGGAAAAATACGATGCCATGGTAATGGTCGACGACAGCCACGCCATCGGATTTTTGGGACAAAACGGCAGGGGCAGTATTGAGCATTGCAATGTCATGGGGCGCGTCGATATTGTGACCGGCACTTTGGGCAAAGCACTGGGGGGTGCGTTGGGGGGGTATACGGCTGGCTCATCGCGTATGGTGGATTGGCTGCGGCAACGCTCTAGACCCTATCTTTTTTCCAACAGTTTGGCCCCGGTGATTGCTGCCACCTCCCTGACGGTTTTCGATATGCTGGAGGCGGGTGGCGATTTGCGCGCGGTTTTATGGCGTAATGCGGCGCATTTTCGGAAGAAAATGGGTGCACGGGGGTTTGAATTGTTGCCCGGCCAGCACGCGATCATTCCGGTGATGTTGCGCGATGCAAAACTGGCGCAGGAAATGGCGGCAAGACTGAATAAAAAGGGCGTGTTTGTTACCGCTTTTTCTTATCCTGTTGTCCCCTTGAAACAAGACCGCATCAGAACCCAAATGTCTGCGGCGCATTCTTTGGCACAACTCGATGCAGCAATAGTGGCCTTTGGTGAGGTTGGCCGAGATTTAGGAGTTATATCATGAGCAATCAAATGAAAGCGCTGGTCAAAGCCAAACCAGAGGCTGGCTTGTGGATGGAGCGGGTGCCCATGCCTGAAATCGGGCCGCGTGACGTGTTAATCAAAGTTAAAAAATCCGCAATTTGCGGCACCGATGTACATATTTGGAACTGGGATGAATGGAGCCAAAAAACCGTGCCTGTGCCGCTGGTTACAGGCCATGAATTTATTGGCGAGATTGCCGAGTTGGGCCGCGATGTGACCGATTATAAAATTGGCCAAAGGGTTTCTGGCGAAGGTCATATCACCTGCGGGTATTGTCGTAACTGCCGTGCTGGACGCGGGCAACTCTGCCGCAATACCAAAGGTGTCGGGGTTAATTATCCGGGCAGTTTTGCCGAATATCTGGCCCTGCCTGCGGGCAATGTTATTTCTATTCCCGACGATGTTCCAGATGAAATTGCCGCGATTTTTGACCCGTTCGGAAATGCGGTTCACACAGCCCTCAGCTTTGATTTGGTGGGCGAGGATGTATTGGTCACGGGTGCCGGGCCGATCGGGATTATGGCAGCGATGGTGGCGCGGGAATGCGGTGCGCGTAAAGTGGCGATCACCGACATCAACCCTGTCAGGCTGGATATGGCGCGCTCTGTCGGGATTGAATATGTGGTCAACCCTTTGGATGAAACCCTGACAGATTTGATGGCGCGGATCGGGATGAAAGAGGGTTTTGATGTGGGTCTGGAAATGTCGGGTTCGCCGATTGCTTTGCGCGATATGATCGGGGCAATGAATAATGGCGGTAAAATAGCCCTTCTTGGGATTGCTGCAAACGGCTTTGAGATAAACTGGAATAGCGTGATTTTCAAGATGCTGACGATCAAGGGCATATATGGGCGTGAAATGTTCGAAACTTGGTACAAGATGATTGCTCTTGTGCAAGGCGGCTTGGATATTAGCCGCGTGATCACACACCGCATTGGAATAGACGATTTTGAAGCCGGGTTTGCCGCAATGTGTGGCGGCTCGGCTTGCAAGGTCGTGATGGATTGGGACTAAAGGAGGGAATTGATGACCGATAGGAAAAAACTACCAAGCCACGCGAAAGTGGTTGTCATCGGCGGCGGTGTTGTTGGCTGCTCGATCCTGTTTCATCTGGCCAAATTTGGCTGGAAAGACGTGGTGCTTTTGGAACGCGACGAGCTGACAAGTGGCTCGTCATGGCATGCGGCAGGGCAAATACACACGATTTCCTCTGACCCCAATATCAGCCGTTTGCAAAGCTACACGATTGATCTTTATAAAGAAATCGAAGAATTATCCGGCCATTCTGTGGGCTTGCATATCACCGGTGGGTTTTATCTGGCCTCGACACCGGAATGGTATGATTACCTCAAACGTGAACGCTCCAAGGCGCGTTATATGGGGCTTACCCAAGAATTTATTTCGCCCAAGGAAGTTGCCGAACGCCATCCGCTGATCGACCCTAAACATTACGTGGCAGCCCTTTGGGATGATCAGGACGGTGACCTTGATCCATCGGGGGCGACCTATGCTTTTGCCAAAGCAGCCAAGGTACACGGCGCCCAATATTTCACCCATACGCCTGCGACAGCCACCAGCCAACGCGCCGATGGATCATGGGATGTGACCACGCCTAATGGGGTAATCAACGCCGAAATGATCGTGAATTGTGGTGGCCTGTGGGCGCGAGAAGTCGGCCATATGCAGGGTATCAATTTGCCGGTGCAACCGATGGAACACCACTATCTGATTACCGAGGAAATTCCGGGAATTGCCCAGCGCGAAACCCGCCTGCCTGCGGGCATTGATTATGAGGCGAATATCTATTTTCGCCAGGAACGCAACGGCATGTTGCTGGGCACATACGAGCCGCGCGGTACGCCTTGGAAAGTAGCAGGTACGCCGTGGGATTTCGGCCATGAATTGTTGCCGCATGATCTTGACCGTATTGCCGAACGACTGGAGATGTCTTTTGAACGCATTCCCGCCATCGGTGCGGCGGGGATCAAGGATATTATCAACGGGCCGTTTACCTTTGGGCCTGACGGCAATCCGATGATTGGCCCGGTGCCGGGAATGAAAAACTACTGGTGTGCCGTCGGTGTGATGGCGGGGTTTTGCCAAGGTGGCGGTGTTGGCCTGACGATGGCGGAATGGATGATCGACGGCGAGCCGTCAATAGATGTCTGGGCGATGGATGTGGCGCGTTTCGGTGACTGGGCAACGCCTGATTGGGGCACGGTGAAATCGACCGAAAACTATGAACGCCGTTTCGTGATGACCTTCCCGAATGAAACCCTGCCAAAAGGCCGCTTGCAAAAAACCACCGCCCTTTATGATCGGCTGATTGCCAAAGGCGCGCGCATGGGGCAGGGCTTTGGTCTGGAAAATGCGCTTTGGTTTGCCGATGGGCCAGAGGATGCCCATGAAGATCCAACGTTCGGGCGAAATCGCAGTCATCCATATGTCGCCCGCGAAGTGGAAGCGGTGCGCACAGCGGTGGGCGGTATCGAGATTGCCAATTTTGCCAAGCATGAATTCAAAGGGGCAGGCGCGCGGGTGTATTTGAACCGCATTCTGGCGGGCTTCGTGCCAAAACCGGGGCGATTAACTCTGACCCCGATGCTGACACCCAAGGGAAAATTATATGGTGATCTGACCGTGGCGTGTTTAGCCGACGATCATTTCATGCTGTTTGGTTCAGGCGCGATGCAACAGGCACACCGCCGCTGGTTTGAACACGATTTGCCTGATGATGTGAGCTACCAAAATGTCTCCGACGATTGGCACGGGGTGGCCATATCCGGCCCGAAATCGCGCGACCTTCTAGCCCGTATTACCCGCGATGATGTCAGCGCCGAGGCGTTCAAATTTCGCGACCTGCGCCAAACCTATGTCGGCGGTGTACCGGTGATTTTAAACCGCATCAGTTTTTCGGGCGAATTGGGATACGAGATTTACTGTCGTCCGCATTACCTGATCAAACTGGCCGAGGCGATTGAACAAGCCGGGGCTGATCTGGGCTATCGCTGGTACGGGGCGCGGGCATTGATGTCGATGCGTCTGGAAAAAGCATGGGGCGTGTGGACATTGGATTACCGCCCCGATTTTACCGCGGCCCAATCGGGTATGGACGGGTTTATCAACTGGAACAAGGATTTTGTCGGCAAGCAAGCGGCTTTGGCGGAAAAGGCCGATGGGCCTGACAAAAGGCTGGTTACATTGGTGATAGATGTGGACGGTATTGATGTCTCAAACGACGAGGCGATCATGTTGGAGGGCGCGGCCATCGGTTATGTGTCATCGGGTGGTTATGCACATCACGTGCAAAAATCCATGGCTATGGGCTATGTCTCGGCGGAACATGCGGGCGCGGGCACGCGGGTTCAGGTCGAAATTCTGGGGCAGTTTTATGACGCCGAAATTCAGGGAGCTGCGCTTTATGACGCCAATGGTGCCAACATGCGGGCTTAATCAACCGGGCGGATTAGAATGTCGCGGCGGATAGCGGCAGAAAAATCATCGCCTTCATCGCAGGCCATGGCCCGTTCGGTGATGTCGAAATGATCACGCGCGGCCTCATAGGTCAAATGCGTGTCGATGATGTTCAGCCGGTAGGCAATTTTATCCAGAGTTTCGGGGAACAGGTAGCGAAAGTTCCAAAACGGGATCGGTTTTTGCGAAAACCGTCTAGCGTGCCGGATAATATTGGTGGTGCAGTTATTCCATATGGTGTTGTAAAACTCAGGCGTTTTACCCAGCTTGTCGGCGCGTTTCATCACATCCAGAAATACGGTCTGTATCAGTTGTTTTTCGGCCTGGATCGGGAACAGACGGACGATATATTTGGTGCAGTTGGTGCGCAGGCGTATCACATCGGTTTCAGCCGCGATCACATACATGATCTCGAACTGGCGGGTAAAGGCTTTGATGGGTGAAAAGCTTTGGCCCTTTTTGCGGCGAATTTCGATCGAGACCGCAATATATGTGCCGTCTTTCAAACCGAACGATAAAAATGCATGTGCCGCCCCGGGGCCGCCGAAGGGCGATATGGCCAGCCATGCGGTTTGGACATCTGCCAGAGTGATTTCCTTGTCGTAAAATCTCAGATCGTAATCGCGGATTGTGCGATAGTTGATGTCACGGATATTCTTGATATGCAGCTTGTCACCGTCCAGAAAGTCCACGCTTGGTACCACCGCCTGATCGGGTGACCAGTTGCGGTTCAGTGATGGTTTTCGGCTCAGGACAATGACCGCATAAGCCACAATAACAATCAGGCAAGCCAGCAATATAATCGTGAGCATATTCATAGAGTGATCTGCCCTTTCAGGCCATTTTCTGGGCTACAGTACCGTCGAATTCATCCTTTGAGTAGGGTGCATTTAATAAACTTGTTTTGAGCCGATGATGATAACCGCCATACCGGCCAGACACAGGCTGACGCCGATCCAGTCGGTTGCGGTTGGGCGGACGGCATCGATGACCCATAACCAGATCAACGCAACACTGACATAAACCCCGCCATAGGCCGCATAAACCCGTCCTGCGGCATTGGGGTGCAGGGTTAAAAGCCAGACGAAAGCCGTAAGGCTTATGGCTGCAGGAAGCAAAAGAAAGACGGATTTTCCTTGCTTGAGCCATAAATAGGGCAGGTAACATCCGATAATTTCTGCCAGTGCCGTGACAATGAATAATCCCAGTGTTTTAAGTATATCCATGATATATCCTCCCCCGCAGTATTATGGTCTCTTATGCCTATGGGTTTTGCAAGCGGATAAAAATGACGCAACGTGAAGCTTGTAATGCAAGCCGCATTTTTAGATGTTTTATGTGTAAATGAAATCTACTGGGCAAAGACGAAAATGGATGCAGACGACTTAAAGCCGAAGACGCCAAGCCGTTTGATGACTTTTGTGCCGCCGACCCCGTCGCACCTGCAGTTTCATATCCTGACACCGATTAACCGGTGGTTGTTTCTGGGCGGCATTCCTTTGCTGCGCTCTATTCCTGTTATCGGCAATATTCCGGGAATTCGCGGGTTGTGCAATATCCCGAAGATCATTTTCCCGAAGGCCGATAGGGATCGATTGCGCGGTGCGGTTTCCAACCGGAATGCCTGCTTTATGGTGCCGAACCATCCCGAGTTTTTTACCGACTGGATGCTGGATAAAGAGATTATGAGCCGCCTTGCGCCGACCACTGCAAGCTGGGCTACCCATGACATCGTTAACGGGATGGGTGAAAAGGCGCAGAAGTTCTGGCTGAAAAATAACCTGATTGCCCAGATACCGGGGGCAGGCGGGGCGGCGGGCAAAGCCTATTCGGTGGAATGGGCCTTGGCAGGTAAAAACGTCTTGCTGCATCCCGAAGGCGCGGTTGGCTGGCACGGCGATTTGATCGGGCATATTTACACCGGTGCCATCGATATGGCGATGAGGGCAGCTAAGCGGGCGCAAAAAGAGCGCGCGGTTCTGGTCGCGCCTATTATCTGGAAGCTAAAGTTCAACCGTGATGTGTCACGCGGGTTGCACAAAGAAATGGATTATGTGGAAACTTCGCTGGAATTGCCAAAGACGTCACACAGCGAAGATCTGGCCCAAAGACTGTATGATATATCTGTGGCGATCTTGGCAAAAAGCGAGGCGCATTACCGGGTGACACCGTCGGGCGGACATTTCTTTGTGCGGCAAGATAATCTGATCGCCGAAATACTGCCAATCTTGGGCAAGGAGCTTGACCGATTGGGGGCGGATGTTGAGACCAGTACGGTGACAAGTGATCTGATCCGTCGTGGTGAGCGTTGGTTGCGCACAGCGGATAGGAAATCGAAAGATGCGAAATCTATCGACAGGCTGACGACAGACTTGCGCCTGCTGCTGCGGTTCTCGGCCAAGCTTTATACTGGGTCGCATCTAACACAGGAACATATCGGCGAAAGTATCAAACGTATCCGCGCGGTACATTGCAAGGGCACGCTCAAAGATACGCTGAATAGTTTTATGCCGCAACCGGCGGGGCCGCGCACCGCCCATATCCGCGTGCCCGAACCGATTATGATCAGCCCTGATGCTACAGCCAAAGACGTACCTGAACTGGTTGAAGAACTGCGCCAGCGGATGCAAGACACCCTTGATGAGATCAATGCCGATCTGGATAAAATTGGCGGGGCGATCACCCATCGCAATGTTTTTTTGCAATAGTTTAAGGACTGTTTTTCGGGCGCATTGCGGCGATTACATCTGTCATATGTTTCATAAACTGTGCTTGCTGGTTTAAGCTCAGCCCCGACAATGCCTGGGTATTTTGCTGTTGTGCAGCGGCATAGGCCGGGTCGCGCATGGTTTTTGCCTGATCTGTCAGCCAAATCTGTTGTGCGCGCGCATCATTTGGGTGGGCGGTGCGGCGGATCAGCTTATCGCGTTCCATACGGTTCAACGTGTTGGCGATGGTGGCCTGTTCAATATCCAGCTTTGCCACCAGTTGCTTTTGGCTGATGCCATCACGTTCCCATAATTCCAGCAAAATCGGAAATTGCCCCAACGAAATACCGATCGGGGCTATGCGGTCTTGCAAGCCTTTCGCGAACAATCTTGCCATGTGGTTTGCCAGATAGCCTGCCGAAGTGTCTTTATCAAAGTCCATATGTGATTTTACACTTGCATAGCATGCTATGCAATAGTATATAGCTTGCTATGTAAAATAGGAGATTCACATGAAAACAAAAATACACGCAGTTGCGGGTATTGTCGGATTTCTGACAATCCTGACCTTCTGGATATCTACTGTCTATGCCGAGCTGTTTGGTGTAGCCGCAACAATCTCTTGGGTAAAAGCCGGAATATTGCAAGGCATGTTCATCCTGATCCCCGCCATGATCATTGTTGGGGCTTCGGGCATGTCTCTGGGCAAGAAAAGCTTTCATCCGTTGGCGACCAAAAAGAAAAAACGAATGCCGATTATCGGGGCCAACGGGATGCTGATCTTGTTACCGGCGGCGATCTTTCTGGAGACAAAGGCCGCAGCAGGCATCTTTGACCGATGCTTTTATGTGGTTCAAGGGATCGAGCTGATTGCAGGCACGATCAACCTAAGCCTGATGGGCCTGAACATCCGCGATGGTTTGCGCATAACACGGCGGATTTAATGCCCGCCGATGCGTCCCAGCTTGATATCGTAGTCAACCGCCAAACGGTAGCTGGGGTCGTCGTTGGTTTCGACCATCAATTGCCCCGCGCCGTGCAACAGGCGGTAGCAGTCTTTCGACAGGTGGCGCAGTTTCAGGATTTTGCCGGCTTGGGCGTATTTTTCGGCTACAGCCTCAATGGCTTGCAGGGCAGACTGGTCAACCACGCGCGATTGCTTAAAATCCAGAATGACGGTATCTGGATCGCCTGACGGGTCAAACATCTCTTGGAAATGGCTGGTGGAACCAAAGAACAGCGGCCCTTCGATATCATAGACC
>CAZMMG010000087.1:0-8865 GCA_964567355.1 uncultured Neptunicoccus sp. | reverse complement strand
GCCCAAAGGGCTGTACTTGGGGATGTAAATTCAATCGTTTTTAACGTAAAAACCGAATTTAAATGAGATTTGAGTTCTTTGCGTAACGTTTTGTTTTTTTCAACAATTACAGCCAATTCTACTATTTTAGTCATTATTAAGTATATTCCTTAACCAAAGTACGTATCGTGGCAAGCGTTATGTCGGGATGAATTTAAGGGTTAAATACGATTCAGTCCATTGATTCTTTGGCGGACAGGTTCAAAGTTAATCAGGCCTTTAAGAAAGAATTAAGGATTAGAATAAATACAAGGCGGTAAACTGTGTTATATGAGAATATTGAAGGATAATTTGACTTACTGACTATAAGTGATGTACAAATCAAGAATAGTTAGGTGTTTTAGTGACTATAAACCAAAATGATCTTGGTCGTGTTCAATCGGCTTAAAGTCTTAAAAGTGGGTACTAAAACCCATGTAAATTAGGGTAGGTAAAATGAGTAACAGCAAATTTTCAGATAATGCTATCGCGCGCATTGCGGCCTCTTTTGCAAGCAGAACAGATACAACTTCGGATGATATTCTGGCACTAGTCGCCAAACTTAGGCAGGAATTTGGTGCGCAAGATACGACAGATTCATTGCATCGAAAACTGGATGCGGACAAGCTAAAACCTGTTTTGCCTTTGAATAAGGCAGTCACGCAAGATCAGGTGTTTTGTCTGTGTTGCGGCAAAGGCTTTAAAATGCTCAAACGCCATTTGGGTGTTGAACACGGGCTGAATGAACGCGAATATCGCGAGGTTTTCAACTTACCCGACAGCATGCCGCTAGTGGCGCCCAGTTATTCGGACAAAAAAGCCGCCCATGCGAAAAAGCTTGGTTTGGGAAAATATCACAGAGATGCCTCCAAACGTGATGAAGCCTATTCGGAATAAGCAGGTCTTTTCGGTTTGTCGCGTCACCATCATTTTGCAAAATTTTGGATATATGCACAGGGCCATGAATGTAACGGCAAAGTATTTTCATAAAAGGCGCTTACGCAATGGCTGGTAAGAACAATGTAGTAATTATTAAAAAAGTCGATGGCGATGGCCACGGTGGGCATCATGGTGGTGCTTGGAAAGTGGCATATGCGGATTTTATGACGGCAATGATGGCGTTCTTTTTGCTGATGTGGATTTTAGCCTCATCGGATCAAAAGGCAAAACGCGGTCTGGCGGATTATTTTACGCCCAGCTTGTCACAGGCTGGCGGGCAAGGGCAGGGTCTGTTGAGCGGCACGGTGCTGGGTGATAGCGGGATACTTGGTGGCAGCGACCACAAAAAAGACTCGGCTGATCTTCCGAGTTTCGGAAAAGAAAGCCCATTGATTGTTTTTGACAGCCGCCTAAGAGATAAAACACCAAAAGTTGTCGTCGAATATGAACCGGTTCCAGAAGGAACCACAATGAAAGACGGTAAGGTCAAACCGGTATTGAATGCAAAAAAGGCCGAAATGGGTCTTAAGGCTTTGAAAGAAATGCAGGCGCTGAAGGATAAGCAGGCACAGCGCGAGACACTTTTAAAGACGATCAAGAAAGAAATAAAAGACGCGATAAAAAATAACCCCAAAATCGCCAACCATAGTAAAAACATGATCTTTAAGGTCGTTCCCGAAGGCTTGTTGGTGCAAATGGTTGATCATAAAGGTCAGCCCATGTTTCAGTTAGGCAGTGCCAAAGTGCCAGCCAACACACGGGAAGTCATTCAAGAGATTTCACAGATCATTATGGATTTAAACTATCCAATAGAAATATCCGGCCATACGGATGCAAATGCTTTTGCCCGTCAGACCGGATACGATAATTGGGATTTGTCTACGGACCGGGCCAATGCCACAAGGCGGATTATGGTTTCTGCCGGGGTAAATCCTACGTATATCAGACGTGTTTCAGGCTTTGCCGATAAACGTTTGCTAAATGTTAAGGACGCCAAAGCACCGGAAAACAGACGTATAGGAATTTTGTTGCTATACCCAGATCCTGCGTTGGAACAGCATTAGAAGCATCTGTTATTGTAGCACAATGCCGTTTAATTTCTGATCACCCGGTAGCTTTGAACGTTCCAGTATGATCTTTGAAATCGCCTGTGATCGTACGACATTAAGCTTGGCAAAAATCGGTGCGGCGGCGCGTTCTTTCATTTGGCTAAGAACCATGACAGTTACTTCAATGTCCATTGTGTTCATAATTTTCGCAGCTTGTTTGGGCTTCATATTTTTGTAAATCAGCACTAAACGTTTTAAATCGTCGCTTTTTGCTTGTTCGACGCTGGCCAATAAACCTTCAAGATTAGCCTTTAGATCGCTCAGGCGGGCGGTTTCCTGTTTTAGCTTCTCTTCTGCAAGGCTAACACCGGCCTGGCGTTCTTCAAGCGCTGTTTTTTGCGTATTCAAAAGGTCGCGCTCCTTGTCGATTGCCAAAAATATTTCTTTGGGCTTTTCACATTTTTGCGGTTCGAGCTTTGCTACCGGTTCGGGTTTGCTTTCTTTGGCAAAGGCCGTATTCACAATGGTGAAAGATTGCTGTTTTTGCCCATTGTCATTTGTATTTTCGAACAAGGGTTCGGCGAATTTTGCGATTCCGGAAACCGCCAGTAAACCCAGCAGTATACGCAAAGAGAAAGTCTTTTTCATAGCTCTTGCCGTCCTGCGGTTTCAAAAAAACTTCTGACCAGATCGGATTTTTCGGTCAATGAAATCCGCCCGACATAATTCGGTGCAGACTTGCGGTTTGTTTCAAAGGTTAGGTTGTTTTCATCTGCATTTTTGGCAAGCTTGCTGGTTGGTTTTACCTGTGGTTTTGTGGCAGTGGTAGCCTGCTTGAATTTTTTTAACGAGGTTTCGGATTGTTGCACCGCTTTGGAAAACTGACCGACCATCGGTTCTAATTCCTGCAAGGCAGCCAATAATTTGCGTACCTTTAAATCCATAAGATATGTATAGCCGATAGCCCCGATCAAAAGTACAGAAATTAACCCGTTTATTATGTTTGTTATCATAATGCTAACCATCCATTTCATTTAATGTTTCTGATATCCGCAAAGCCACCGATCCGTTTTTCCGGCAGCCCATTGCAGCGCGAAACATCTGTTTGTCGCTACAATTTACCAACAACTCATGTTCGGCATCGATGCCGATATCCAAGATATGGCCTGGGTGCCAGGCAAGAACTTTATGCAAGGGAATTGTCAGCTCCTGCATCACTGCAGTCAGTTCGATATCTGTGCCCTGCAGGGATTTGGCAATGACAGAGCGCCATCCGGTTTCACCACTAATGTTGCCACCGCGGAACGGTTGTGAAAATGCCGTATTGGCGGGTTCAAATGCAATATAGGGCATAATGAAGGTTACTTGCCCTCCTTGTCCTTCAAACAAAATGTTTATTTTGACTTTCACACAAGCACTGTCCAGCGGGGCAAGCTCCAGATCTTCCAGGTCTTCTGCCAGCTCATCGATATGGAATGTGACAGGGGTGACGTCTGAAAATAACTGGCTTAATCCGCGCAAGATAACATCGTAGAACTTTGTGGATATTCGTTTTTCTATCGTCGTAAAACTGTGAGGTTTTTTTGGTGGGGAAGACGGACGCCCCCCCAACATTATTTGCTGCATTGTAAATATAAGTTCTGGTTCTGCCACGATCCCGAACAATCCAGCCCAAGGTTCAGCGTGCGCTATGCCAAACAAACACGGGTCCGAAAGTTCCTCTAGGGCATCGGCGCAGGACATATAGTCGAAAGACTTCAATGTGACTTCGGATTTGGCAGATATGAATGTATTCAATGTGTGGATAAGGGGCGCTTCGAGTTGTTCAAAAAGCACTTCCATCATCGGAAGCCGCCGATAATTGGTTTTGGCGCGTGCGATAATTTGTTCCTCAATGCACATTTCGGAGATATTTTCGTCTGAAATAGGTTGAACTTGTTTGTTCATTTATCCCGGCCTTTTCTTTATTGTATGATGATATCGGAAATCAGTACTTCTTTTGGTGCGTCGCTTTCCGTAATGGCCCGTGCCCTTCTTAAAAGTTCAGATTTCAACCTGAGAACACCGATGGTGCCACTTAGATCGCGTTCTGTTAATTGGCGCAGATAGTTTTGGAATGCGTCGCGTATATAAACCCTGCGGTCCGTTACATGTTCGGCCCCTTCGGCGTGTTCGTCAAAGACAAGCGCAAGGTTCAGTTTTAAAAAGCGCGTACTTTTGCGCCCGGCAAGGCTAACCGCGGTGATGTTCACGACGATTTCTTTCATGGGATCGACGGTCAGTGCAAGATCCGAACCAGCGTTCTGCGCTTCAGCTTCTTTATCACTGGGCGCGCCGTTTTCACCATCACTGGGGGCGCCGTGTTCACCGCCGGGGGCGTCCTGTGGATTTTCTTGATTTTTATCACCGCCGCTAATCAAAGCAATGGTTTCATCAAGGCCAAAAGACATGATCAAACCGCCTGCAGCAGCAGACAAGCTTAGAACCACAGCCACCACCAGAAAAAGTAATTTTCTGGGTGGTTTTTTTCCTGCCTCATCGACAGGTACGACGTCTGTACTCTTCTTAGCCATAGATTGCCTGAATGGTTCATAAATAACATATATAATATGGATAATTATTTATAATTTAGCAAGTATAATATAATTCAATGCTTGCCTTAAAAGGATTAATCAGGTTATCTATTCTTACTTGACGTCGCGGAGGATGTTCAATTGAAAGAAATCTATGATAATCTTGTTGCATTAGGGCGCACTCGCCTTTTGGCTCTGGGCGTCATAGGTCTGGGGATGGTTTTTGCTTTGGTTTTTGGCGTGGGCACTGTGCTGTCGCCAAGCTACGTGCCGCTATACAACAACCTGTCGCCAGCAGCGGCTAGCCAGCTTGTAAATACGCTTGAACAAGCCGGTTTTAAGGTTAAAGTTTCCGGAGCCGGCTCAACGGTTAGTGTCGCGCAAACTCAGGTGCCGCGCGCACGCATGGCTTTGGCGGATAAAGGGCTGCCGAACGAAGGGACGCCAGGCTGGGAGTTGTTTGATCAATCCAGCGGATTGGGTATGAACAGTTTCATGCAAAAGGTTAATAAGCTGCGTGCGCTTGAGGGTGAGTTGGCAAGATCCATTCAATCGCTTGATACGGTCGAGGCCGCACGGGTTCATCTGGTATTGCCCGAACGCGAGCCATTTTCACGCAATAGGCCTGCACCAAGTGCAGCGGTTGTTGTGCGCAGCGGATCCAATGCGCAGGTGTCGCGTCGTCAAGCACTGTCTATTCGGGCTTTGGTTGCGGCAGCCATCCCCCAAATGTCCCCCGACAAGGTGGTGGTGATTTCATCGGACGGTAAAACGATCTTGTCAGGCAATGGGCCTGATGCGGGAAAAGCAACGCTTGAAACCGCCAAGGTTGAGATTGAAAACCGCATTGCAAACAATATTGCCAATATTCTGAACGCCCGTGTTGGTACGGGCAACGCCAGAGTTCAGGTCGCGGTTTCGCTTAATCATGAAAACCGTGTGACAAGTGTAGAAAGCTTTGACCCTGATCAGCAGGTTGTCAGATCGACCGAGACCAGCGAAGAAACCAGCAGTGACGGAAAATCAAGCAACGGGCCTGTCGGTGTTGGGGGCAATTTGCCGGACGGTTTGGCTGCGCCTGCGGGAAAAGGAGCAACTTCAAGCAAAACGGCCGTGACAAAAGAGGTGGTCAATTATGAAATTGGCAAATCAAACACCAAAACCGTTTATCAGGCAGGTGAATTAAATCAAATATCGGTTGCGGTTTTGGTCAACCGCGTACGATCGGTCGGTAAAGATGGTACGGTCACTTATGAAGACCGCAGTAAGGATGAATTGGATCGTTTGCGGCTTTTGATTGAATCTGCTTCGGGGATTAATCTTAAGCGCGGTGATAAAATAACAATCGATAGCTTGCAGTTTGTGGATTATAATAATGATATTGGTGCCCCTGTCGGGGTTTCTTTCGGGCAAATGATTTCGGAAAACCTTGCGTCCATTTTGCGAGGGGTTTTTGCCCTAGGCTTGGTTGTCGCGGTTTTGATGGTGGGTGTGCGCCCCGCTTTGAAACTTGCGCTTGAGTTGCCCGCCCCGCTTGCCGAGTCTGTGCTTGTAGATGCTAGTATCCCAATGTAGCTTTGCCGAACAACCCCTCGATGACAATAGCAGATAACGGTAATATGGGCGCTATCCCGGCAATAGATGCCTCTGTCAGTGATGCGACGGAAGCGCTGCCACCACTGATTTCAAGAAATGGCAGTATAGAGCGCGACAGGATTAATGCGTTCACCAATATTGTCGAGCAGGAACCAGGGGAATCCATGAAGATTATCAACCACTGGCTAGCCGAGAGCGCATGAAATGACTTTGATATTTCGCCGTAATTTTGATGATGAACTTGATCGTGAAACGCGAAAGGATGCAGGTGTTTGCTCTTGCAATCACCCCAGTCCTGAAGAATTGGATGCGCGTATAGAGAAAGCAAAATCGGATGCCTTTCAGGCGGGGCAAGAAGCTGGTCACAGCAAGGCTTTGCAAGAGTTTCAACAGCAGGCCGATCAAGCCCACAACGAGACGCTTGCGCAGATCAAAGAGCAATTAAGCAAACTATTTGAAAAATCTGATGCCCATATTGCTACTTTGGAGGCGCAAATCTTAGATTTCGGGTTGTCCGTATGCGATCAGGTTTTTCCATATCTTTTACACCATCAATCGCATGAACGGGCTTTAACACAGATTAAGAAAACCATGCGCATTGCTCTGAATAGCCCCTATATCAATATAGCCATTTCAAAAACGGCAATGCCGCATTTGCAACCGCTTATTGAACAAGCGGGCGATGTATTGGGTCTGACAGATCAAATTAAACTGTCATCAGATGAAAGCCTTGCAGATGGTACGACCCATATCGAGTGGAAAAATGGCTTTATGGAATATAGTTTTGACGCAGTTTGCGAGCGTATCTTGGCGGCTTTGAAAACGGCACAAGAAACCAGTTCAAACCTTTTAGAAAATGAAAGTGAATCCAATGGCTGAAGAAACAACCCCCGCCGCTTCAGAACACGAAGTTGAAGGCATTCTTTCGCAAATTGAATCGCCTGCAGACGAACCTGCTACGGATGAGCTTGAGACAAAATCCGAAGAGTCGTCGCCGGCCAATTCGCAAAACAGTAAAAGCATTGATGCGATGCTCAATGTGGGCATGAATATCCAGATTGTTCTGGGCTACAGCAGAATGCCGATTGCAGATTTGTTAAACCTTAGCCGTGGCTCGGTTATAGAACTGGACAAAAAAATCGGTGAATCCGTGGATGTCATAGTCAACCAAAGTCTGGTGGCACGCGGCGATTTGATAAAGGTCGGTGACAACCGTATCGGCATATCTTTAACCGAAATCGTCAAAGATTATATCGCTGAAAGTTGATAATGTATTTTGCGCGGCTGAAATTTAATATTTTGCGGGTTCACAAGCTGGCAACTCTGCTGTGCTTGGGTCTTGTAATAAGTTTTATGTTTCAATCCGCAGCCTTTGCCCAGGATATAGGGGGCAATCTACTGGAGTCATTGTCATCTGCGTTAAGCAACACACCGACAGGCTCCGATCAACAGGCATCCCTAAGCGGCAATATTATACAAATTATTGCATTGATGACCGTATTGAGTGTAGCCCCGGGGCTGCTGATTGTGATGACAAGTTTCACGCGGTTTATAATCGTGTTTTCTATTTTACGTTCAGCCTTGGGGTTAAACCAAACTCCGCCTAATATCGTGCTATCAAGCATGGCCCTGTTCATGACGTTTTTCGTCATGCAGCCTGTGTTCGAAGACGCATGGTCTGGTGGGATTAAGCCGCTGATGAGCAACACGATCACCGAAACACAGGCATTTCCCCGTGTGGTGGAACCTTTCAAACTGTTTATGTTCTCAAATACCCGGCCCGTGGATATTACGCTTTTTAGAGATATAGCGACGGGTAAGAGCGATGCTAAAACCGTAACTTTGGAAGACCCTAAATCAGCCAAAGACGTTGGCTGGCGAGAGCTGGTTCCGGCGTTTATGATTTCAGAGTTGCGCCATGCATTTTATATCGGCTTTTTGATTTATCTGCCGTTTGTTGCCATTGATCTGATTGTTGCATCGGTTTTAATGGCTGCGGGTATGATGATGATGCCGCCGGTTTTGATTTCTTTGCCATTCAAGGTGATTTTTTTCGTCTTGATTGATGGTTGGTATATGCTGGCAGGTAGCTTGATGGAAAGTTATGTGCCATATATAGGCACTGGGTAGTGATGTTAAACCTCGTAAGAATAAAGGATAATTTGTAGCAATGGCGATGACAACGCTTACACAACAGAATTTGCCAAGTACCGGAAATGGTATCCCCCGGTGGAAGAAATTCGAAGGTAAAGAAAAAGCGGCTGTTGTTTTTTTGTGTCTTGGCGAAAAGCGCGGCGCGGAGTTGATGAAAAACCTGTCTGCCGAGGAAATTCAGAAAATCACCGAAGCAATGTCGGGTCTTGGCCATATTTCAGGTGAAGAAATAGAAGCGGTTATTTTGGAATTTGCAGAACTGTTTGCAAAAGATAGCGGTATTACGGGCTCGCTTTCCATTGCCGAAAAAATGTTGAGGGAATTTCTGCCAGAAGACCAGATTAAAGATGTACTCAATAATATTAGGGGCCCGATTAAAGAGCGCGATTTATGGGTGCGGTTCAATGCCCAAAGTGAAACCGTGATTGCTGAATATCTGACGAACGAGCATGAACAAACGGTTGCCGCCATCATTTCCAAATTGAACCCAGATATGGCCGCCAAGGTCATTCCGCTGCTTTCACCCGATATTATAC
>CAZMMG010000086.1:0-8874 GCA_964567355.1 uncultured Neptunicoccus sp. | reverse complement strand
GATTAATCAAGGGCTGGCATGGCATCGGGTTGCACTGCTTGGGTCGTAATCTTTTGACCTGTACCGACCTCAAGCGCACCTTCGCCAACGTCCTCTAGGGCAGCACCTGAAATTTCCATCGATGATCCAAGCAGAATAATTGGAACGGCAATCACTGCCGAGGTGGCTGTAATTACGGCAGCTGATCCGTGGCTGGCAGCCAGAGCGCTGTGATTGGCTGACTGGGCAGAATGTTGATAACTTGGCCCTGCAAAGGCAGGTATGACTATTAAAGCTGCGAGAGCAGTAAGAATTATGGTTCGAATATTCATAGCGACCTCCATGTGTGAACATTGTTCACGACACGTATCGAATGACGGTGTTGATGTCAACAAAAATATGAACACTGTTCACGTTTGAAATTCAGCGGTTGTTAACCTCATATGGAGTAGGATCAGAGTGTATTTGATTGTAGATAAAAATAGAAACCTTTGACTGGAAGGTCGGGGGTTTATTTTTACGGCTTTGGACCGCTTTGTCAGTATTTTCCAAGAATAACTTGCGAGTTTGAATTGGAAATAAATTTATGTTCCCCAATCGTATCGTTTAATCTGGTTAAATCGTCTGGAGTTGGAACTGCACAAATAACAAGCGCATCTACCTCGCCAGATAAGGAATACACGTCTAAAACACTTTCCAGTGAAGATAACCACTGGAGCGCAGGTTTACATGGGCGTTCGGCAATCTTTACATAGATTATTGCGCGTATAATATTAACTTGATTGATTGCGATCGATGCATGGTAGCCCCGTATCACATCTATTTTTTCAAGCTTATTGAGCCGGTCCTGCACTGCAGTGCGGGATAATCCGATTTTTCGACCGATTGCGGCAGCACTTGTTCGGGCATTGGCTTCGAGAAGTATAAGAATACGTTTGTCAACTTTATCAATAAACACGTTTAAAATACCTCGATATGCAAGTGATTT
The DNA here is from genome assembly GCA_964567355.1 of uncultured Neptunicoccus sp. Lineage (GTDB taxonomy): Bacteria > Pseudomonadota > Alphaproteobacteria > Rhodobacterales > Rhodobacteraceae > Amylibacter. The sequence continues at coordinate 7,907 of CAZMMG010000086.1, read as the reverse complement.
CCGTCGGTTCGCAAGTTGAAAACCAAGCCTGGATTGATAGCTTTAGAATGTGAACATATAGGAGATTACGCAATGCAAAAGATTATACCAACAGATTTTACAGGCGTTCGGGCTTGGGATGCGCTTGATATAGAGCGCATCAACGATGCGACGGTGCGACTTCACTGGACTGACCGGCCCTATGAATGGCATATTAATGATGGGCCAGAGGTTTTTGTTGTGTTAGATGGGACGGTCGATATGTCTTTCAAAGAGAATGGCAAAGAAAACGTACTGCGCTTGAATGTTGGTGATATATTTCACGCTGAAAGCGGTGACGAGCATGTTGCTTGTCCAATAGGTGTAGCCCGAGTGTTAGTCATCGAAAAGTCTGGAAGCGTATGATTATGAAGTTTATATAACATCCTTTCATGTGGTTTGCATCCTGCAACTATTTTGCCGAGCAGTCTAAAGTAAATAATCCCCCTCGCCCTGCTGTTCGCTCTGCGCTATTACACCCCCATGACCCAAATCGATTCCCTTTTCGTCACCCGCCTTTACCGTGCCGCTTTGTCCGAACAGGGCAAGCCGATAGATACGGGCGAACTTGAAACCACCTGTCTGTCATTGGCCAATGATGACGAGGCCGGCCAAACATGGTGCGAGGAAAACGGTTATCCTGGTTATACCAGCTACGCGTCACTGGATGATTTGCCGTGGCGGTTTCCGATTTTCAAGGATCTGGTCAAGGTGCTGGATAAACACGTGGCGACATTTGCCGAAGAATTGGCATTTGATCTGGACGGTAAAAAGCTGAAGCTGGATAGCCTGTGGATCAACATCCTGCCCACAGGCGGCACCCATGCATCTCATATCCACCCTCACAGCGTGATCAGCGGCACCACCTATGTGGCGATGCCCGACGGGGCCAGTGCGCTGAAGCTGGAAGATCCGCGCTCGGCCCGGATGATGGCTGCCCCCGCACGCAAAGTCGATGCACCGCGCGAGTTGCGCAGTTTTGTCTATGTTGCCCCCGAAGTAGGCGATGTGCTGCTATGGGAAAGCTGGCTTCGCCACGAAGTACCGTTGAACATGGCGGAAGAAGAACGCATCAGTGTTAGTTTCAACTACGGTTGGGGCTAACGGCCCGAGTGCAGCAAATATGATTGCAGTCGTGCAAAAGGCTTGAATAAATCCCTGTTCCAACGCAACAAGGTGGGATGAGCCAGTTTGACAGCTATATGGAACTTGCCCTGATACAGGCGAGGAATGCAGCCGCGCGCGGGGAAGTGCCTGTGGGTGCGGTGATTGTCTCGGGCGGGCAGGTTATCGCGCAGGCGGGCAACCGTACGCGCGAGCGACAAGACCCCACGGCGCATGCGGAAATGCTTGCCATTCGCGCGGCTTGTAAAACCTTGGGGCAAGAACGGCTGACAGGCTGCGATTTATATGTAACGCTGGAGCCTTGTCCGATGTGCGCGGCGGCGATTTCCCATGCCCGCATCGCGCGGCTATACTATGGTGCGTCTGATCCCAAATCAGGCGGGGTAGAGCAGGGGGCGAAAGTGTTCAGCCACCCGCAATGTCACCATCGGCCAGAGGTTTATGACGGCATTAACGAGTCGGCCAGCACCGAGCTGCTGCGCACATTTTTTACCGAGCTGCGAAAATAGAAAAAAAGGATTTAGAACAATGAGTAAACAAAAACAAACGTCCGTGGCGTCTGGTAAACCCCCGGTTCTTTTTATCCACGGCATGTGGGGAAGTGACAATGTCTGGCAGAAATATGTGTCAAGATTTGAAGCTCAGGGCTATCAGACCCGCGCGATAACCTTGCGCCACCACGAGGCAACCATTGACCAGCCAGCACCAGCGGGTGCTGAAAAACTCGGGTTGCAGGATCATGTGGACGACATTCTGGAGATTATTGAAACCTATGAAACCCCGCCCATTCTAATCGGCCACTCCATGGGTGGTTTGCTGGCGCAGTTGGCGGCGGCAAAATCGGATAATGTGCATGCGGTGATCGGCATATGCCCAGCCCCGCCTGCAGGTGTTTTTGCCCTGAAGTTAAGCTCGATCAGGCTGTTCAGCGAGATATTATTTACCCCGATGTTCTGGAAAAAAACCACCAAAATCAGCTATGACAAAGCCCGCTACGGTTTTTTCCACACGCTAAGCGAGGCCGAGGCGCAGGACTATTATAAAGACCTACGTTGGGATTCGGGGAAAACCATCTGTGAAATAGCTTTTTGGACATTCGACCGGGCAAAGGCGGCCAAACTGGATCAAACCGCGATAAAATGCCCGGTTCTGTTGTTGTCGGGTGAAATTGATCGAACCGTGGCTGCCAGCGTCGTTGCCGCCAGCGCCAAACGCTACAAAGGCCAATGCGATTACGAACAACTGCCCGGCCACAGCCATTGGCCACTGGTGGAAAATGGTTGGGAAAAGGTCGCCGATAAATGCATCGGGTGGTTGGGGCGTGTATAGTTTGTCGGAAATGTATAAGGCAATGTTTACACTGTAAGCGGGACGTCCGTGCCTATATATCAATTTCCTCTACTGCTTAACTAACCGTTTTTTGAACCAACGACCAGCTCGTCAAAACTGATATCATTATTGGCTACCGCCACAACCAGATCATCCACAGGTTCGTCATCATGAATATTCAGCATATACCCGCTGCGTTCGATCAATATTTCCACTAGAAGCCAAGCCGTGCGCTTGTTCCCGTCTGCGAAGCCATGATTGCTAACCATGCTGTGCAAAATTGCTGCAGATTTGTTTGCAATAGGTTGGTGGTATCCCGAATACGGTCTTGCTTGCCGACTCGATCAAATGCAAACTGTTGACACCTTCAAGCCCGCCATAGGTTAAAGCTTCATCGTGCGCCGTGAAGGCATCGGCAAGTGTTATCCGATAGTGCCGCTTAGCGATTGGCCAACCTCTTTAATGCGGCGCTGCGTTTGGACGAAGCTTTTTTTACTGTGGAGATGGATTTTGAACTGGCCTTAGATGTGCCTTTTGATGTGCCAACATTCATGATGCGGCCAGTGCTAGCTTCGCGTTTGATCCAGCCGTCTTTTACTTGTGTGGTCTTTGACATCTTTTTCATTTTCAAACCGTTATATTTCCAAGGCTTTAACTATTTAGCATACATATATGTACACATTGTAAATATTAATAGCCTTTTTTGTGTTTGGGTGTAATGCTTGATGGCATTTCCCATAAACCCGACTTGCGATTATGTGCGGTGAGCGGTAAAGCTTGCCGCGATATATCAAATTGATAGCAGGACGGCGAAAATCATGCCCATTGACAAAGACACAGCACGGCGCGTGGCGTATTTGGCGCGGATCAAGGTAGAGGAAGACCAGTTGGAAAATCTGGCGGGTGAGCTTTCGGGTATTCTGGGCTTTATGGAACAATTGAACGAGGTCGATGTTGACGGTGTTGACGCCATGACTTCAGTGTCCCCCATGGGCCTAAAACGGCGCGATGATGTGGTGACGGATGGCGATAAGCCGGCGCAAATTCTGGCAAATGCCCCCGATACCCGTGAGGGTTTCTTTGCGGTGCCGAAAGTGGTGGAGTAAATCTTATGTCTGATCTTTCAAAACTGACTATAGCTGATGCGCGCGATAAAATGCGCGGCGGTGAAATCACATCCGCCGAGCTGACCCAAAACTGTCTGGATGCGGTGAATGCAGCAGATGCGCTGAACGCCTATTGTGCGAAAACACCCGAAATTGCGCTGGATCAAGCCAAGCTGGCCGATGCGCGTATTGCTGCGGGCGATGCCCCCGATATGTGCGGCATTCCTTTGGGTATCAAGGATTTGTTTTGCACCAAGGGTGTGCAATCCCAAGCCGGTTCCAACATTCTGGCAGGCTTCAAGCCTGAATATGAAAGCACCGTGACCACAAACCTGTGGGATGCAGGTGCGGTGATGCTGGGCAAGTTGAACATGGACGAGTTTGCCATGGGGTCATCTAATGAAACCTCGGCTTACGGCCCCGTGGTCAGCCCGTGGCGGCGTGAAGGATCGGATAAAGCGTTGACACCGGGCGGGTCTTCGGGCGGTTCGGCGGCGGCGGTTGCGGCTGACCTTTGTTTGGGGGCGACGGGAACGGATACTGGTGGTTCCATCCGCCAACCTGCGGCCTTTACTGGTATTGTCGGGATGAAACCCACATACGGGCGTTGTTCACGCTGGGGTGTGGTGGCGTTTGCATCAAGCCTGGATCAGGCAGGGCCGATGACCAAAACCGTGCGCGACAGCGCGATTATGCTGGAAGCTATGGCAGGGCATGATGCGAAAGACAGCACTAGTGCCGATTTCGCAGTGCCGAATTTTGAAGCCATGCTGACAGGTGACATCAAGGGCAAGAAAATCGGTATCCCGAAAGAATACCGTTTGGACGGGATGCCGGACGAGATCGAAAAGCTTTGGGCAGATGGTGCCGATATGCTGAAAGATGCAGGCGCCGAAATGGTTGATGTGTCTTTGCCGCATACCAAATATGCGCTGCCTGCTTACTATGTGTTGGCACCCGCCGAGGCTTCATCCAATCTGGCCCGCTATGACGGGGTGCGCTACGGTCACCGCGCCACATTGGAAAGCGGCGAGGGCATTGACGAGATGTATATGCGCACCCGTGCTGAAGGTTTTGGCGATGAAGTAAAACGCCGGGTGATGATCGGTGCTTATGTTCTGTCGGCGGGGTTTTATGACGCTTACTATCGCCGTGCCCAACGGGTGCGAACGCTGATCAAGCAGGATTTCGACGATGTGTTTGCGGCTGGCGTCGACGCGATATTGACACCTGCCACACCGTCAGCGGCTTTTGGCCTAGGTGAAATGGCGGATGCGGATCCGATTAAGATGTATCTTAACGATGTCTTCACCGTGACGGTGAACCTGGCCGGACTGCCCGGTATTTCAGTGCCTGCGGGGCTGGACGCGCAAGGCCTGCCGCTTGGGTTGCAATTGATCGGGCGGCCTTGGGAAGAGGGCGATATGCTGAATCTCGCCTATGCGCTGGAACAATCCGCAGGTTTTGTTTCCAAACCGCGAAACTGGTGGTAAAACAGCCCAAAAAGGTAAGTATGATGCGTAAATTTATTTGGATTTCATTTTTTCTGCCTGGGCTTGCGGCGTGTTCTGACACAAACCCTAATGACGGTGGGCAGTATTTTGATCACATCACCCCCGACCCGGCCACAGTTCAAGGCAAAGCGCAGGTAAAACCTTCGACGCTGGCTGAAGGTCAACCACAAACGGTGCAGCAGCCCGCAGAGGTTACAGCCGTACCGAAAAAGAAAGTCATAATAGCCCCCGAAGGCGACGGAAGCATTTCCAATTCGCAGGATTTCGCGGCCACAAAAGCCAAGGAAAGTATCAAATCAGACGCCGAGAAGCTTCAGGATTTGAAAAACAATTACGAAATTGTGCAGCCGGGAAAACTTCTCAGACGTCCCAATGGCGAAATAAATCTGGCGAAATATGCCCTATCCCAAACCAATCCGGTCGGGACAAAAATCTACAGCCGCTTTTCAATGGGCGGTTTTCGGGTGGAAAAGAAATGCGCTGGCTACGCTTCCGATGACGAAGCCCAAGCCGATTTTCTAAAACGCGGAGGCCCGCAAAGAGACCCGCGTGGCATTGATCCTGATGGGGACGGCTATGCGTGTTCATGGTCGCCAGATGTTTACCGCGCGATGGTTGGGCAATAAGTGGCCGAGGCCACAGCAAGGATCACTCAAATCACATCGCCGAATTGCGGCCCGAGACGGCATGGGCTACCGCCCGATATGGTGGTGCTGCATTATACTGCAATGGAAACGGCGGAGGCGGCTTGTGCGCGGCTATGCGATGCGGCGGCAGAGGTTTCGGCGCATTATCTGATTTCAGGGCAGGGGGAAATTACCCAACTGGTGGCCGAGGATATGCGCGCCTGGCATGCAGGTACGGGTGCATGGGGGAATGTGGTTGATGTCAATTCCCATTCGATCGGGATAGAGCTGGCCAACAGCGGTTGCACCCCGTTTGCGGCGGTGCAAATGGATGCGCTGGAAGCTTTACTGACAGGCATCATGGCGCGTTGGTCTATTCCTGCGGCGCGGGTGATTGCGCATTCGGATATGGCTGCTGAACGCAAATTTGATCCCGGCCCGAGGTTTGACTGGCGGCGTCTGGCATTGGGCGGTTTATCAGTCTGGTTTGACGGGGCAGAAGCGGTTGACGGGTCTTGGGATGATTTCGCGGTTTATGCACACGCCTTCGGCTATCGCTGTGATGACAGAGACGCTCTGCTGGCTGCGTTTCGATTACGATTTATGCCACATAAAACGGGTGCGCTGGATACGCTAGATATTGGCCTGATGAAGCGGCTTTCCGACTGTTGGCCATGTGGCGAAAAGAGACCCTAGTTTGGCAACACTTCCGCTAAAGTATTCTCCAGTTTATCCACCAGCTCAAGCATTTCTGCATCCGAGATGATAAACGGCGGGGCCAGCAGGATGTGGTCGCCGTTTTGCCCGTCACGGGTGCCCGACATCGGGTAGCAGATCAGGCCGTTTTCAAACGCCTGTCGTTTCAGTTTTGCACCCAAACGCTGCTTGGGATCAAACGGGGTTTTGCTGCTGCGATCTTCGACAATCTCCAACCCGATGAACAGCCCCCTGCCGCGAATGTCGCCGATATGGGGGTGTTGGCCGAAGCGTTGGCTCAACATTTCCATAAGTTGCTTGCCCTTGTCGTGAGATTGTTTGACCAAATCGCGGCCAAGCAAGGCTTTAACCACGGCTAGCCCAGCGGCAGCGGCAACAGGGTGGCCGACATAAGTGTGGCCATGTTGGAAAAACCCGCTGCCGGTTTCTATGGCCGCATAAATATCCGATGAACACAGCATTGCCCCGATGGGCTGGTAGCCCGCACCCAACCCCTTGGCGATGCACAGGATGTCGGGGGATATGCCCTCGGCCTCGCAGGCAAACAAATGGCCGGTGCGCCCCATACCGCACATGACTTCGTCGAGGATCAGCAAGACGCCGTATTTGTCGCAAATCTCACGGATGCGTTTGAAATATCCAGGCACGCTTGGCACTGCACCCATGGTGGCGCCGACAACGGGTTCGGCGATAAAGGCCATGACGGTTTCAGGGCCAAGGCGCAATATCTCGTCTTCCAGTTCCTGTGCTGCACGCAGCCCGTAAGCTTCGGTTGTTTCATCCTCTGCGCGGTTTATATATTCATAACAGGGTGCAATATGGCTGACGTTGATCAGCAGGGGGTCAAACTGTTTGCGCCGCCATTGATTGCCGCCGGCTGCCAATGCGCCCAGCGTGTTGCCGTGATAACTTTGGCGGCGCGCAATCAGGTGTTGCCTTGTGGGTTCGCCGATCTCCACAAAATACTGCCGCGCCAGTTTTATCGCCGCTTCAACCGCTTCCGAGCCGCCCGAGACAAGATAAACCTTTTCCAAGCCTTCAGGGGCGTTTTCAATCAGCAAACGGGCCAAGTCTTCGGCGGGTTTCGAGGATAAAAAACCAGTATGGGCAAACTCCAGATTGTCCAGTTGATCCTTGATCGCTTGGATGATTTCTGTATCACCGTGCCCAAGGCAGGATACTGCTGCGCCGCCTGAACCATCCAGATAGCGTTTGCCAGATGTATCAACCAGATAGCAGCCTTCGCCGCTGACCGCGATAGGGGCAAGCCATTTGCTGTGGCGTGGAAAAATATTACTCATGGGTCATTTCCTTGATCGGGGCGGCTGCACGCGCAACCGTTTGGGCGTTGTCTTGGGCGCGGCTGCCGCCGTGAAATTAAATGTTGTTTTCAAACCCGGTGGGCAGCGAGACGCGTTGTTGTCGGTGTTCGCGGGGGCCGGCCCGTTCCGGTTGGCCCCAGGCCCCACTCA
>CAZMMG010000085.1:0-8907 GCA_964567355.1 uncultured Neptunicoccus sp. | reverse complement strand
CGTGGGGGAGCAAGGCCTGGCGTCTCCACGCGGGGCAACGGCAGAGAGACACCGGCCATGGGAGCAAGCTAAGGGGCCCGAAGACCGCGGGGGTTGACGTTATGTTCGGCGTGGATTGTACCCAGTTTGGTCACCACATCCCAAGTGCCGTCGGCGCGGTGATTGGTTTCAATGACGGGATTGTGCAACACAATTTCGGCACCTGCCATGCGTGCGGCCTTGGCGTAGGCATGGGTGGTCCCGGACGGGTCAAGATGACCGTCAAGCGGGTCATAAAGTCCGCCAATGACGCCTTCGACATTGGTAACGGGCGATAGTTTTCTGATCTCTTCGGGTGTGACGATTTCGGTGTTCAGCCCCATAAAGCGGTGTTTGGCACGTTCGGCGCGCAACATATCCATGCGCGCATTGGTGTCGGCCAAAGTGATGCCGCCGACATGGTGCAACCCGCAAGACATGCCGGTGAGGGCTTCAAGTTCTTTGTACAGACGGATGGTGTAGCCTTGCAGCGCGGCCATGTTGGTGTCGCCGTTCAGGGTATGAAAACCGCCTGCCGCGTGCCATGTGGAACCGGATGTCAATTCCGAGCGTTCCACCAGCATCACATCCGACCAGCCCAGTTTTGTCAGGTGGTAAAGTACTGAACAGCCTACCACACCGCCACCGATCACGCAGACTTTTATAGTGGTTTTCATCAGCGCGTGCTTCCTTGAGCAGCCTTATTTGAACGAGATGGTTCCCCGCTCGCGGTAAGGTGTGGTTTCATATTGTGTGCGGTAACATTTGGAAAAATGCGACGGGCTTGCAAAGCCGCAGGCCAAGGCCACGTTGATTACCGACATATCTGTTTGCATCAACAGGTTACGGGCTTTTTGCAGGCGCAATTCCATGTAATAGCGTTTTGGCGAGCGATCCAGATAACGGCGAAACAGACGTTCCAACTGGCGTGTCGACATGCCGACATCCGAGGCCAGCGTTGCGGGCGAGATCGGCTCTTCGATGTTTTGTTCCATCATCTGGATGACTTTGGATAATTTGGGATGGCGCACCCCGATACGGGTCGGGATCGACAGGCGCGGTTCGTCGTGTTCGGTGCGCATGGAATTGTAGATCATCTGGTCGGCAACCCAATTGGTCAGGTCTTGTCCGTGATCTTCTGCGATGATTTTAAGCATCAGGTCAACGGATGCGGTTCCGCCGGCGGATGAAAAGCGGTTGCCGTCTATGGTAAACACGCTTTTGACCAGTTCGATGTCGGGGAATTCCTCTTCGAAGCTATCGTAGTTTTCCCAGTGAATGGTGCATTTTTTGTCCTGTAACAGGCCTGCGGCGGCCAGCGTGTAAGAGCCAGTGCAAAGTCCACCAACCTTTAGCCCTTTACGGGCTTCGCGCCGAAGCCAGTTTAACACCGGTTTCGTGGTGTTTTTCCGGATGTGCAATCCGCCGCAGACAAAGATTACATCGTTGCGTTTTAATTCCGCCAATGCGCCGTCGATATTGATGTTGACCCCGCTTGAACAGGTGGCGGTCCCCCCGGTTTCACTGACCAGTGTCCAGGTGTAAAAGGTATCCTCATTGTACCTGTTGGCCAGCCGCAAAGGTTCGATCGCGGTGGTGAAAGCAATCAGGGAAAACTGATCCAGCAACAAAAAGACAAAATGTCTTGTCGGTTTGGGTGCAGGGGTGGTGTTGGCTTTTGGCATGGCATATCCGAAACGGGGGGGCGAATCACTCGCTGTGACAACTATTTATTCAGGTTGACCAAAAACGGGTCGGGCATTCAAGCGTTTCCGTGATATGCTCGCATAATTTTGACGGATTTTATCCATGAGCATATAAATGGTTGCTGGAAACCCATTTTGTTTTGTTTTATGCTTGTGCCTCAAAAGTTTATACGGAGATAACCCATGACAGCGGCTTGGACAAAATCGGCTTGGCGCAAAAAACAGCGTATCCAGATGCCCGATTATCAGGATGCGGCAAAATTAGCCGAAGTAGAAGCGCGTCTTGGGCGTTATCCGCCGCTGGTTTTTGCCGGTGAAGCGCGGTCATTGAAAGCCAAACTTGGGGCCGCATCGCGCGGCGAGGCTTTTTTGCTACAAGGTGGCGATTGTGCTGAAAGTTTCAACGAGTTCAGTGCCGATCTGATCCGCGACACTTATAAAGTGATGTTGCAGATGGCGATTGTGCTGACATATGGTGCCAAGGTTCCCGTGGTCAAAATTGGCCGTGTGGCAGGGCAGTTTGCCAAGCCGCGTTCGGCACCCATGGAAACCATCGACGGTGTGGAACTGCCAAGTTACCGTGGTGACATCATCAATAAGCTGGAATTCACCCCTGAAGCGCGTATCCCGAACCCTGAAAATATGCTGCGGGCTTATACCCAAGCGGCGGCGTCCCTGAACCTGTTGCGGGCGTTCAGCACCGGCGGGTATGCGGATATTCATCATGTGCATGAATGGAACCTGGGCTTCGCCAATGCAAAGGGTGCATCTGACAAATACAAGCGTCTGGCAGACCGGATTTCCGACAGTCTGGATTTCATGAATGCGGCGGGGGTAAACTCCAACAGCGTCAATGCCCTGCGCACGGTGAATTTTTATACCAGCCATGAAGCCTTGTTGCTGGAATATGAAGAAGCGCTTTGCCGTATGGATAGTACCTCGGGCCTGCCAGTTGCGGGCTCGGGTCATTTGATCTGGATCGGCGATCGTACCCGTCAGCCGGACGGTGCCCATGTGGAGTTCTGCCGAGGCGTGCAAAACCCGATCGGGATGAAATGCGGCCCAACGATCACGACAGATGATCTGTTGCGGTTGATCGACATTCTGAATCCCGAGAATGAAGCTGGCCGTTTGACCCTGATCGCGCGTTTCGGTGCCGGTAATGTCGGCGAGCATTTGCCAAAACTGATCAAAGCGGTCAAGGCCGAAGGGCGCAATGTTCTGTGGACTTGCGACCCGATGCACGGCAACACGATCAAATCATCGACGGGTTTCAAAACCCGGCCCTTTGACAGCATTTTGCGCGAAGTCCGCGAGTTTTTCGCGGTGCATCAGGCCGAAGGAACGGTTCCGGGCGGGGTGCATTTCGAGATGACCGGCAAGGATGTGACCGAATGCACTGGCGGGGTGCGTGCGGTTACGGACGAAGATCTGTCCAGCCGCTATCACACGGCCTGTGATCCGCGCCTGAACGCATCACAATCGCTGGAGTTGGCATTTCTAGTGGCCGAAGAGCTGGAAAACCGCCTGCAATCCCAACGCAAAGCCGGTTAAGGTTATTTAACAATACGCAAATGGGGCGGCTTGCCAGAAGTCGCCTTTTTTGTGCCCGGCGAAAACGGTTTTTGATCTTCAGCCAAGCCTTTTACCAAGGTTGGTCTGATCGGTTCTGCGGCTATAATACGGTTTTTTACTAAAGATTTCACCGTAAAATGTGTCGGAAATTGCGGCAGTTTCGGATTGACGCTGATACAGCCGAGAATGCGATTGACGCTATTGTCTTCATCGGCCATCGGCAACAGAACCATCCGGGCATCGGGGGTGAGTTGGAAATCCAGAATTTCAGGGCTGGCCAATGAGGTTTGCAGTTGTTCGTTAAAACTGTTGCGCCCCGATTGGGCAATCATCGCATAGGCTGGCATGCCGCGCATTTCCATGCCGATGCAATCACAAAGCTTGCTGCCGACCAGACGAAACCGGATGTTGTCGGGGGTGGATGCTTCCAGAATGAAGGTATGGTTAAGCGAAAGATGCAGTTTGCGCGGGTCGATTTCCGAGCGTTTTGGCACAAGACGACCCGCACGCAGGCTTTCCCAATAAGTTAGGATCTCTTCTATTATGTGGTCTTTCATAAATCGCCTATTCAAAAAAAGTGGCGTTACTTGTGCGTCTCTACCGTTCATTTTTTGCATTTTCAGTCACCCGTTTCAATAACTCGCTAAACTTTCGGTGAATTGTTGAGAAATGCGACAGGATTTGGTAACGCTTTCTTAATATTCGCCGATGGGGTGTTTTTACATAAATTGTTCTCATATGAGAGGTTAAATTTGCTAAATGGTTAATTCAATGACGGGATTTGCATCCCTTGGTAGTGACTATCAAGGCATTAACTGGCTGTGGGAAATTCGCAGTGTGAACGGGCGGGGTCTGGATGTGCGCGCCCGCTTGCCTGAAGGCTATGACGGGCTAGAAAAGTTTGTAAAGGCCGCAACGGTAAAGGCCTGTGCGCGTGGAACTGTGAACATAGGATTGCGTATAAAACAAGGGGTTGAAGGCGGTGCGCCGGTATTGAACCTATCCAATCTGGATGCGGTGATCGACGCGGTGATGACAGCAGAAGAGCGTGCGCAGGACAAAGGCCTGTCACTGGCTGTGACCCGTGCGGCGGATTTATTGGGCGTGCGCGGCGTGATTGAAATGGCCGCGCCAGAGGCCAGTGAAAATCCAGGGCTGCAAGAAGCGATTAGAAATGATTTTGATCGGGTTCTGGCGGATTTTGCACAGGCCCGAACGGCGGAAGGGGCTAATTTATGTGCGGTTTTGACGCAGCAGGTTGACCGGATTGAAAGCCTAACGGCGCAATCTGCAGGCTTGATTGCCGCCCGCGCCGATAAAGTTGCGGCTAATTTTCGGGCCAATGTGCAAAAAATCCTTGATAATGCCGACGGCCTGGATGAAGCACGGCTGGTGCAGGAACTGGCGATATGGGCGGTCAAATCCGATGTGACGGAAGAGCTTGACCGCTTGGGTGCACATATCAAGGCGGCACGGGATTTGCTGGCAGCGGATGGCCCCATCGGGCGCAAGTTTGATTTTCTGACCCAGGAATTCAACCGCGAAGCCAACACTTTATGTTCCAAATCCAACGATACCGCATTGACGCAAACGGGTCTAGAGTTGAAAACCGTGATCGACCAGATGCGCGAACAAGTACAGAATGTGGAATAGGGCTGATTGAGGTTTGCTGGTGGACAAAATAAGGCCCGCCCTTCGGGTTTGTTCCTGTTTTGCTGCCTACGGCTTCATTAAAGCTTGAAATAGATGACTATTCCTGCACTTTAATTCAGGCAGGACACAAAAACAGGAACAAACTGATGCCAACCAGCAAGCCTCAATCAGCCCCAATGAGTGATAACAACCGCCGTGGATTGCTGATTATCCTATCGTCACCTTCGGGGGCGGGTAAATCGACCCTGTCGCATATGCTGCTTAAATGGGATATGAGCTTAAGCTTTTCAGTGTCGGCCACCACCCGTGCGCCGCGCCCCGGCGAGGTTGGCGGCAAGGATTACTTTTTCAAATCACGCGCGGAATTCGAAGCCATGGTTGACGCCGGCGAGATGTTGGAACATGCGGAAGTGTTCGGCAATCTTTACGGCTCGCCGCGCGCACCGGTAGAAGCGGCGGTGTCAAACGGCAATGACGTTATTTTCGATGTGGACTGGCAGGGCGGCCAGCAAATCGGGGCTTCGGCAATGAAGCAGGACGTGGTGTCGATATTCATTCTGCCGCCCTCAATTGCGGAGCTGAAGCGCAGGTTGATCCAGCGCGGACAGGATAGTGATGCGGTCATAGAAACGCGCATGGCCAAATCAAAAGACGAGATCAGCCATTGGGCGGAATATGAATATCTGATTGTGAACGACGATCTGCAACACTCTTTCGAGACCTTGAAATCCATCCTGCGTGCCGAGCGTACCAAGCGGGTGCGCCGCAACGATTTGATGGATCATGTCAGCCGCCTGAACGCAGAATTTGAGGAAATGCTATGACGCTTTACAGCTTGGACGGGGTTTTGCCGACAATGCCCGAGGACGGTGATTTCTGGGTTGCCGAAAATGCGCAAGTGATGGGTAAGGTGGTGCTGAATAGCGGTGTCGGTATCTGGTTTGGTGCGGTATTGCGCGGTGATAATGACCCGATTGTCATTGGCGAAGGTACAAATATTCAAGATAACACAGTTGTTCACACGGATATTGGCTACCCCGTAACCATCGGGAAAAATTGCACAATCGGTCACACAGCGATTATTCACGGCTGCACAATCGGCGACAATTCCCTGATCGGGATGGGGGCGAAAGTGCTGGACGGGGCGGTGATTGGCAATAACTGTCTTATCGGTGCGGGCGCGTTGGTGACCGAAGGTAAAATTATTCCCGATGGCTCTTTGGTGGTGGGGATGCCGGCGAAAGTGATCCGCATGCTTGATGCGGACGCAATCGATCTGCTTCGGCAATCGGCGCTGCATTACCGTGAAAACATGCGCCGTTTCCGGGATGGATTGAAGGTTGTTCAGGTCTGAATGCGAAAACCGATTTCCCCGTCCGACTGTGTCAGTTCAAGCCTGTAGCCCATGCGGGCCATTTGCGCCTCGGCCAAATTGAATTGCACCAAAGACGGGCCGCTTTGGGCTAGCAGGCGGTTGCTGTAAAAATCCAGATAACCTTCGGATTTCAAGATTTCCCCTGTAAGGTTTACATCAAAACCGTCCCTGCGTGTCACAACCGTGATCAGCCCGCCATAAGGTGCTAGTTTTTCCGTGCATAGAATCAGCAGGAACAACAACTGCACATCGCAGAGTGCCAAGGCAGAGCGGATTTCCCAGCGGATTTCCGTGCGCGGGTCGGTAAATGCATCGTGCAAAATCCCGCCAATCTCGGATCTTCTGACAGGGGTGTTTGCTTCTGCGCTACCATAAACGATACGCAAAAACCTGATCTTGGCATTGGCGCATTTCACACTTGCCGAGATTAACGCCATTTCGGGAGTTTTGACCCCACCCGCAAGCGCCAACAGTTCAAGCCCATTGCTGATCGCACCAATAGGGCTTATCAAATCGTGGCAAATGCGTGCACTGACAGTGGCGGCCAAATCGATTTGATTTTCGGACAAACCGGCCACTTTCACAGACCAGAGGATGAGAGCGTGAATGATTTTTTAACCCCCGGGGATTTCGTCCGCCACCCGTCACAGCCCAATTGGGGGCTGGGACAGGTACAATCAGCGATCAACGGAAAAATCACGGTGAACTTTGAACATGGGGGCAAAGTGGTCATAGAGGGCTCTGAGGTTGAATTGGTTATGGTGACTGAGCAAAAGGGATAATGGTTAATTAGCAGTTAACAAACTACGGTAAATTTGGTGTGAAAATTGTAAAAAGCGATGTTATGACCTATGGCTTGCGAGAAATTGAATGATATAATGCACTTATGACATCAGATGGCACAAAATTTTCGATAAAACTGGCAGAAACCGCTGATGAAATGCTGGCGGCCCAAAAGTTGCGCTACCGGGTTTTTGTTAAAGAGCTTGGCGGCACGACAGACCGTGCCTCGGCCAAGCGCGGGGTGGAATGCGATGAATATGACGCCTATTATGACCACCTGATCTTGAAGGATAACCGCTTGCCAGAGGCTGAAAACGTTATCGGTGTCTATCGATTGTCGCGCAGTGACGGACAGGCAAGCCGCCCGGGGTTTTATTCTGCCGGTGAGTTTCATTTGGATAAAATCAGCCGGAGCGGGCGCAAATCTGTTGAATTGGGCCGCTCTTGTGTGGATGCGCGTTACCGCAAGGGGATTGCGATGCATCTTTTGTGGAACGGATTGGCGGATTATATAAGCAACCACGATATCGCTATTTTATTCGGCGTGGCCTCGTTCCACGGCACCGATGTGCATGCTATTTCCCACGCGCTTTCACTTTTGCACCACGCCTATCTGGCACCTGAAGACTTGCGGGTGACCGCCTTTGGGGAAAATGCTGTTTCAATGGATATTTTACCCTATGGCGAGATTGACAAACGGGCGGCGATCAGACAAATCCCGCCCCTGATAAAATCATATTTGCGTGTGGGAAGCACTGTGGGTGAGGGGGCTTATGTGGATTACGGGTTTAACACAATCGATGTGTGTCTGGTGTTGGATACTTTGCGTATGTCCCAGAAATATAAAGATTTTTATTTGCGCGAAAGTGCTGCATGATCGGCTGGGATGCAGGGCCAGCGGTTGATCTGGAACGCCCGTCACTGCTGGGTTGGCTGCGGGTGGTTTTGAAATTCATCCCCTGTGTCTTAATCATTATGGTGCTGATGATCCCGCTGGCTGTGTTGCGTGCGTTCGGCCTGTGGCGGATGGGGCAAAGCGTAGTGTGTTTGGCCTGTTGGATATGTCTTAAAATCATTGGATTGCCGGTGAGCATACAGGGTGCGCCAATGCCTTATGCCGGGGTTGTGGTGGCCAATCATTCCTCGTGGCTGGATGTTCTGACCCTGAATGTCTGTCAAAAGGTATTTTTTGTCGCAAAATCAGAGGTCAAATCATGGCCCGCCATTGGTAGCATGGCGCGGGTGGTCGGCACGGTGTTTATCAGGCGCAAAAGGGCAGACGCAAAACGCCAGCACGATCTGTTCCTGGATCATGCCAAACGCAGCCATAAGCTGTTGTTTTTTCCCGAAGGCACCAGCACTGATGGGCGGCATGTGCTACCGTTCCGGTCTTCGCTGTTTCAGGCGTTTTTTGCAGATGATCTGATTGATCTGATGTGGGTGCAGCCGGTGACTGTGCTTTATCTGGCACCGCCCGGAAAACGCGCAGATTTTTATGGCTGGTGGGGCGAGATGGAGCTGGTCGAGCACATGGTGCATCTGTTGTCGCAACCCCAACAGGGGGCGGTCAGGGTGGTTTTTCATGCCCCAGTTCGGGTGCGCGATTTTGCAGATCGCAAAACCCTGACACAGGCGGTTTATAAAACGGTGGCGGACGGCATGTCGTTTCGGCTGCCGAATTAGGGAAGTCCAAAGGTGCAGAATTTTTGGCCCCGACACTGGAATATAAATATTAAACCAGAAAACTAGGGTTCGTACTCAATAAGAGGATTCCATATTTGTTTAATCTGTGATTCA
>CAZMMG010000084.1:0-8934 GCA_964567355.1 uncultured Neptunicoccus sp. | reverse complement strand
GTTATGACGGGCGTCATCCCAACGTTTTTTGCCCTTCGGAGCAACCGCATGCGGAATTTCAATCGATCGAGGACATCAACAACTATCTGTTGCAACATAAAGAGGTCATCGACCTGATTAAACGGCGCGGCGGCAAGCCGAAATTCGTGTTTTTGATGTTTGACGAGGAAACCGAGCGTCTGTCTGCTGAATTGGGCGCGGATGTCTGGTTCCCGAAAGCCAGTTTGCGCACCAAGATGGACAATAAAATCGAAACTGTGCGCATCGGCAACAAGGCGGGTGTGCCCTCGGTGCCCAATGTTCTGGCCGAGGTTACATCTTACAAAAACCTGCGTGACACTTGTGAAAAAGCAGGGATCGGTCATGATCTGGTGCTGCAATCGGCCTTTGGCGACAGCGGTCACACCACTTATTTTATCAAATCCGAAGCGGATTTCCGTCGCCATGAACATGAAATTATCGGTGAGGGCGAGATCAAGATCATGAAACGGATCGATTGTCGTGGCTCGGCGATCGAGGCTTGCGTTACCAAACAAGGCACCATCGTCGGCCCGCTGATGACCGAGCTTGTGGGTTTTGATGAACTGACGCCTTATCGCGGTGGTTGGTGCGGCAATGAAATCCTGTCCACCGCCTTTCCGCCAAAAGTGCGCACCAAGGCACGTGAACTGACCTTCAAGTTTGGCGAGCAATTACGCAAAGAGGGCTACCGCGGCTATTTCGAATTGGATTTCCTGATCGACAAGAAAACCGGCGACCTGTGGCTGGGCGAGTTGAACCCGCGCATCACCGGGACAAGTTCTATGACCAATCACGCCGCATTTGCCCATGCGGACGCGCCCTTGTTCTTGTTCCATCTGCTGGAGTTTTCAAAGAAGAAGTTCAAGCTGGATGTGAACGAGCTGAACGCGCGTTGGGCTGACCCCAAAATGATCGACAGCTGGTCGCAAATGGTAATCAAACATACCGACGACAGTGTTGACATCATCACTGAAGCCCCGCAAACGGGTATCTATAAAATGCGCGAGGACGGGCGTGTGGTGTTTGACCGCTTTGACTATCACCGCCGGGCGGTGGAATCGGAAAATGAAGCATTTTTTCTGCGTATCCAGAAACCTGGCGACTATCGCTATGAAGGGGCTGATCTGGGCATTCTGGTGACGCGTGGTCGCTCGATGACCGGTGGATTTAGGTTGAATGAACGGGCCAAACGCTGGATACACGGCATCAAAAGTGCGTATGTTGCCGAACCTATGCCAACGATTGAAGCGGGGCCCTCAGCTACGGACCCGGACTTCAAAATATTGTAAGGACAACGTGACGTGGAACTGGTCTGGCGGGCAATAGATGAGGCTGAACCCGGCCTTAAATGGGCTGGGTTGTTCCAAGAATATTGGCCGGACTATAAAAAATGGTGGTTGCGCGAAGGTGCTGACACCCGCCCGACTTATTGGGAAAGCTATCAGGCATTAAAGACCCATATGCCCGAGATACTGCCGCTTTATGACCAGCTTTGCGATTTGGCGGGGGGCGGCGATTTTGCCTCGCGGTTTTTATCATTCTACTGCCCGCCACCCTATCTTTCGGGCTGTTCGCAAGCGATTTGGCCGGGTAAAGAGCCGGTTCTGGTGCGCAACTATGATTATAACCCACGCTCATTTGACCGGCTGGTTTTGCACACGAAATGGCAGGGCCGCACGGTGATGGGAACCTCGGACGGTCTGTGGGGCTTGGTTGACGGGATGAACGATGCGGGACTGGCCCTGTCACTGACCTTCGGGGGCAGGCGCGTTGTCGGTGATGGTTTCGGGGTGCCGTTGATCCTGCGCTATGTGCTGCAAACCTGTGAAACAGCCAAGCAGGCGGGGGATGTGCTTGCAAGGGTGCCAACCCATATGAGCTATAACGTTACCGTGGTCGATGCCAAGCGCAATTATCTGACTGCCCTGATGGGGCCGGACAGGCCGACACAAATCACCCATGCCGCTGTTGCCACCAACCATCAGGAAAAAGTCGAGTGGACGGCACACGCGCGTTTGACCGCAACCGTGGAACGCGAGCGGTTTTTACTGCAACGCTTGACACTTCACCGCGAACCCGAAGCGAAATTCATTGGTGCGTTTCTGAAACCGCCTTTGTACTCCACCGCCTTTGACCGGGGTTTCGGCACACTTTATACTGCCGTTTACCGCCCTAAACGGGGTCAAATGGAACTGCGCTGGCCACGCGCTACATGGGCTTTGGACATCAACGCTTTCGTTGAAGGCTACCGCAGCATTTTTACCCCCGAGCCAGTATTGTCGCGCTAGAATTGCCGTTAATGGACGGGGTCAAAAACTTTTTCAGATATCAAATTTATCTCGACGGCACGGCTGGCCAATAGACATGCCAGCACGACCAGCCTCGGGCGGCTTGCCTTGCGGCAACGGGATTAGCCCAGAATATATTTAACCCTCTTAAGGTAGCTGTAAGATTCACCTGCGAAAACATACTCAGTTAAGAACAATAAGCGGTAGGAGTATGACATGGTTGTAGAGTTAGCAAAACGCGGTTCGCAAAGCTGGTACATGGGTGCCAAGCTGATTGAAGAGGTTTATCAGCGTAGTTACGGTGCGGTGATCCCGTCGCATGCAGATGAGCTGATCGTGGTGATGAATTCAAAAGGCCATGTTATAGCGGCCACTGGCCTACGCGATGCAAATGCAGGTTTTTTCAGCCAGACCTATCTTGATGGCCCTGCGGAAAGCGCAATTTCAAAAGGCATTGGCCAACCGGTTAGCTGTGACGAAATCCTTGAAGTGGTCACATTGGCAACAACCACGCCTACGGCCATATTGCCGCTGCTTACAGGGGTGGCCGTCGAAGGGCGCAAACGTGGTAAAACCTGTTGTATGTTTACGGCAACTGCGCGGTTGCGGCATATTTTCCATAAAATCGGGCTGAATATGGTAGAACTTGCATCGGCTGATGCAACCAGCCTGCAAAATTCGGATGTGTGGGGACGCTATTATGCAACCGATCCGAAAGTCTGTGTGGTCACCGAAAAGAAAACGGCTGTACACCAGCCCAATTGCTTGAAGGCTGTCGCATGACCCCGTTATTTTTGCGCCTATGGCAACACGCCAAGGATCGCCCCGATTGTGTCGCTTTTCAAAATGGTGACCAAAGTCTGACTTGGCACGCATTGGCCGCGCGCGTGGCCGGAGCGGCCACAGCCTTGGAACATGCCCCCGATACAATCGGTCTGGCTCTGCCCAACGGCCCCGATTATGTGGTAGCCGACCTTGCCGCCACGCTTGCTGGCAAATGTCTGGTTCCGATCCCGCATTTCTTTGGCGCGGGACAAATCGAACATATCATCAAGGATGCGGGCATTAAGGCGATGATCGGCGGGGCTGAAACAGCTGTGCCGCGTCTGGATCATATTTTAACAACAACCGGCACGCCGATGGCTCCTATCCCAGGTCATCGGCGGGTCATCTACACTTCAGGCTCTTCCGGCCAGCCCAAAGGGGTGATCATCGGTGCGACTCAAATCACCGCATCCCTGAACGCGCTGTTGTCGGCGGTCGGAACATCGCAGAGCGATGTTTACCTGTCGGTTTTACCGGCGGCACAGTTGCTTGAACAGATTTGCGGCATTTTTCTACCGGTGATGGCCGGTGCCCGCACTGTTTTTTCCCCTTCGGCAATGGCGGCGCTGTTCGCGCCCGCGCCCGGTGCGCTAGCACACGCCTTTGCCAAGCATCGCCCAACCATGAGCCTGTTGGCCCCCCAACTTTTGGCGGCATGGTTGGGTGATATAGATCAAGGTGGCACGCCGCCACCTGAAACCCTGCGCTTTGTGGCATTGGGCGGTGCGCCTGCATCCCCTGCCATGTTGCACAAGGCGCTGGATGCGGGCATTCCCGTCTACGAAGGTTACGGGCTGTCCGAAGCCTGTTCCGTGGTTGCGATGAACCGCATTGGCGACAACGAGCCGGGCACAGTCGGGCGCGTTCTGGACGGGTTGAACGTTGACATCGACGCAGGCGAAATTGTTGTAAGCGGGCCAACTGTAATGCAGGGATATTTGCATCATCCAGCCGTTTCGGGCCGTTGGCATACTGGCGATCTTGGCCATTTCGATGATGGGCGTTTGGTGATTGAAGGACGCAAAGACAACCTGATCGTGACCCCTGCGGGACGCAACATCAGCCCCGAGTGGGTGGAAAGCATGGTTGACGCATCCCCTGCCATCGCCTGTTCGGCCCTTGTGGCGCGGCCAGACGGTTTGACGCTTGTTATTGCCCGCACCGCCCCGCTAGAGGTGGCACAAATCATGTCCTTGCTGGCGGGATTGCCAGATTATGCCCGTCCTGACTGGCTGGTGCTGGCTGATCCGCGCACGAGTGGCCTAATTCGCCCCGCAGGCACACCTGATCGCTTGGTTGCACAGCGTTTGGCCGAAGCTGGCCCGGCACTGCCTATTCCTTCACAAAAGGAGAGCGCGGCATGACCCGTAAATCCGTCGTTATAACTGGTGCAGGCTCGGGTATCGGGCGCGAACTGGCGCTTGAGGCCGCAAAGCGTGGTTATGCATTGATCCTGATCGGACGCCGCATTGACGCTTTGGCAGAAACCTGTCGGCTTGTGGGTGATGAAACCAGCAAATGTATCGCAGCCGACGTGACAACATCTGCTGGGCGTGCCTTGATACGCGATGCTGTCGGCGCAAAACTGGACATCCTGATCAACAATGCCGGAACCCTATCGGTTGGTGCATTGGATGTGCTGCAAGACGATGCTTTGAGTCGGATGTTGATGACCAATGTTGGTGCCCCTATCGCCCTGAGCCGTGATCTGTTGCCGGCACTGCGGGCAGCGCAAGGGCGGGTGGTCAATATCGGTTCGGTATTCGGTGATATTGCTTATCCCTATTTTGCCGCCTATTCGGCCACTAAATTTGCCCTTCGCGGGTTTTCCGATGCGCTTCGCCGTGAATTGTGGGGCCAAGGGGTAGGGGTAACCTATATCGCTCCGCGTGCGACAAAAACCGGCGCGACCGGAGCCTTTTCCGCCCTAGTCGAGCCGATGGATATGGCTCTGGATGAAGCCTCTGTCGTTGCCCGCCAAGCCTGGGATGCCATTGAGGCCGGACGGCGCGAAACATTTCCGCGCGGCAAAGAACGCCTGTTCGTCTTTATTCAACGACTGCTGCCACGCCTGATCGACCGCTCGGTTGGTGCACAGGCTTGTAGCACGGCGGTAAAAACCGCGCTGATGAACGCAGGATTATTAACTAAACAACAATTGGATACACGATCATGAGCTATAATATTATTCGCCCCGAAGCTGGTTGCGATGACTTCCTGACCAACAGCATTATCGACACTGTAAATGCCAGCCTTAACGAATCGGGTTGGACTGTTTTGCGTGGATTTTCTGCCGATATGCACAACTTTTCAGAATTGGTGGCCCGGCTTTGCAAGCATATCACCTTTGATCCCGCGCGCGAATATTCCGAAGAAAATACTCAAAAAGTCGATGCGGGACTTGGCCCGATCGGTCTTCATATCGAAAATGGCAACACACCGCGTTGCCCCGATCTGGTTGCTTTTTACGCCCGTACCGCTGCCTTTGAAGGCTCGCAAACCACGATTTGCGATGGTGTGGAAGTGCTTGCCGCCATGCCGGAAAAAATACGCGAACGCTGGTCACAAAAGCTGACTGTGTCGCGGCGTTTGCCTGAAGAACTGTGGAAACGCTATCTGGTGAACGAGCATCCTGCCCTGTCTGACCCGTCCGAGATTAACGAAACCCATATCCTGCAATTCAAGGCTGCAACCCCGGGGCAGGATTATGAAATGCATGAAGATGGCTCAATGACCTACCATTTGGCACTTGACCCAGTGCGTAAATCAAATTTTTCTGGTCAAACGGGTTTTGCCAACGCGGTTCTGGGGCCTTCGCATAATTATGAGCCACCACGTTACCGGCTGGCAGATGGCACGGATGTATCGGGGGATGAAATTTCCCAACTGGCAGAAATAGCCGAGACCTGCACCCACGAGATCAACTGGCAGGATGGCGACATTGCGGTGCTGGATAACACTCGTGTCATGCACGGACGGCGTGCGATCATCGACGCCAAACGCGAACTTTTCATCGGCATGGGGTCGATCTAGCATCAACAAGAATTTTTATCGGACTGGCATGAAGCTCTGGAAATAAGTTTAATGCCAGTCCGGTTTTGCTTGTCACGTGAAGTCTTGCCGCAACCCTGCAATACCTCACCGATAAGTGAGGTTTGCGCAAAATACTTGTCAAACAAGCAAGCAACCTGATACCTTAAAGACATAGACGCCATTACTTTTTCAATTTCGGGTGACCGGTGATGTAATGAATTTACGTGAATATACACGGCAATATTGTGCCCCTGACAACCGTCTTGCGGCCCTTAGCTACTTTGGAACTTTTGCGGCCTATTTTTTGTCTTTATGGCTGGCAATCACCTATGTGAACCTGTGGTATATTCTGGTTTCAGCTGCCATTATATGTGCCTTTGCCAGTGTTCGGCTATATGTTTTGCAGCATGACACCGGGCATCATTCTCTATTCAAAACCCGCAAACAGAACCAACTGGCCGGATATGTTCTGTCGCCGTTCACCTTGGCCCCCTATGAGATGATGCGCCAAAATCATAATTTGCACCATGCCAATCAAGGCAATCTTGAACACCGTGAAACCGGCGAGATCAATACGATGACCCTGCACGAATGGAATGCGGCGGGGTTTTGGCGACGTTTGTATTATCGTTTATATCGCAACCCTTTCATTATGATCCCGGTGGGCGCGTTCTTTATCTATTTTATACATTACCGTTGGCCGAAAAATACTGCCCGGTTCGGTATAAAGGGCGTTTTGCTACATAACGCCGTTCTGCTGGTCTACCTTGGCATCCTATATGCGGGTTTTGGTAGAAACGGCATTTTGGTCTGGTTTGGAACCGGCCTTCTGGGCGGTATGCTCGGGGTTTTTCTGGTCTATCTACAACATAATTTTGAGGACACCTATTGGGAAAGGCGGCCCGAACTGGATGCGCAACAGGCCGCGATTCAAGGCGCGTCCTGTCTGG
Source organism: uncultured Neptunicoccus sp. (assembly GCA_964567355.1). GTDB lineage: Bacteria > Pseudomonadota > Alphaproteobacteria > Rhodobacterales > Rhodobacteraceae > Amylibacter. The sequence continues at coordinate 1,817 of CAZMMG010000084.1, read as the reverse complement.
ATTTCGGCTGGCTGTTTGATTTCGCGGTTGCCAATATCACCCAGCACGACATTCACCACCTGAATGCGCGCATTCCCAGTTACCGTTTGCGCCGCTGTCACTATAGTCTGCCAACCGGTTTAGCCCCGCGCCGGATAAAATTCCCAGAAGCGGTCTCTGCCCTTAAGTTGAAGCTGTGGGACGAAGACGGCAAACGGCTGGTGCCGTTTCCGCGATAAGTATGGTGTGGTTGATCTTTATTGGTTAAATATCAACCAGGTTTAAATTGCTTGCAAAGCAGGTTATCCATATCCGTAAATACACATGAGGTAAGATATGCCTGCCGTTCAAATTTCCTATTATTCAGATATATTGTGTGTCTGGGCCTATGTTGCCCACCGCCGCATTGAAAAACTCGTCGATGAATTCGGCGATAAAATCGAGATCACTCCGCATTTTTGTTCGGTTTTTGCCGATGCTCACGGTAAAATTGAAACCCAATGGCAAAACAAAGGCGGTTATGCGGGCTTTGCCAAGCACCTTGGGGAAGTGGGTGAAAAATTCCCGCATGTAGACATCAGCAACCGGGTTTGGCAGGACGCCCGCCCGCGCAGTTCTGCCAGCCCGCATGTATTCGTAAAAGCCATCGAGCTTGTCGAGCGCGAAGATATTGCCGCAGGTGCGCTGCAAAAAACTTATCTCAAACGCGATTCGACGCGGGTTGCATGGGCCTTGCGCTGTGCTTTTTTTGCTCAGGCAAAGGATGTTTCCGACATGTTGGTGCAAAGGGATATTGCTGAAGGGCTGGGTGTTGATATTGACCGGGTCAAAGCGAAACTGCGATCATCTGAGGCGATTGCACAGCTTGTCGTCGATTATGACCGCAGTCAGAGTAACCACGTTATCGGAAGCCCGACTTTTATCATGAATGATGGCCGTCAAAAATTGTTCGGCAACGTCGGTTACCGCCTGATCCAGGCCAATGTGCAAGAGGTGTTGCATCACCCGTCCAAGGATGATGCCAGTTGGTGCTAGCTTTCATCCAAAACCTTTTTGGCGGCGCGGAAACATTCCAAGGCTTGCGGAACCCCGCAGTAAATCGCGATCACATGGATGATGGCACGCAACTCTTCGCGGGTTACGCCGTTGTTCAGGGCGCCTCGGCAATGTAGCTCCCATTCGTGCATTTTGCCCAAGGCCCCGATCATTGACAGGTTCATCATCGAGCGCGTCTTGGCATCGATCACCTCGTCGCCCCAGCCAAAGCCCCAACACCATGCGGTCATGGCTTCTTGAAACGGGCGGGTGAAATCATCCGCTGCGGCTAGGTTCTTGGTAACATATTCTGCCCCCAATGTGGCCTTGCGCTTTTCCAAGCCTTTGAGGAATAAATCCTCGTCAAATGTATTGCCCATATTTATTCCTTCAGGTTAACTGTGCTTTTGGGTGTTCCGGCACAATGACTTTTACAGTCTTGCCGATGACATCGACAACGGTAAAGGACTAAATATGATAGAACGTATGGATACATCCCAAAGGATGAGCAAAATTGTCAAACACAATGGTGTGGTTTACCTCTGTGGGCAGGTCGGGCATCCGGGCGATAGCGTGACCGACCAAACCCGCGAATGCCTGCGACAAGTGGATGAGCTGTTGGCACGTGTTGGGTCTTCCTCCAGTAAAATCCTGCAAGCCATCATCTGGTTGGCAGATATGGATGATTTTGCCGAAATGAATGCGGTTTGGGACGCTTGGGTTCCCCAAGGTAATGCCCAAACCCTGCCCGTCAGCGAGGGACGGATGGCCAGGCCCGCCGACAGGGTAGGGGGTAGTTGAAG
>CAZMMG010000083.1:0-8948 GCA_964567355.1 uncultured Neptunicoccus sp. | reverse complement strand
GACTTGCAGCTGCTGGTCTTGAGTTTCTTGTGTGTTTGGTTTTGTTGTTAGGCAGAAGTCGGTATACGGGGTTCGCCTGTGTCTCGTGGCCTGGGAGATGTGTATAATGGACAGGCTAACGATGTGCTGGCTTATGTCGAATGCGCCGCCGCCCAATATACCTTGATCCGGGGGTTTGGCTTTGCCGGTCGTATTCAGGTCAATGTGTCCGAGGACAAGGGCATTTGGTCTGGCAACGCGATTTATACGTTATCGAACGCGCACCCCGGTGGGCGACATGTAATTGATGCTGAAGTGACGGTGGAAGACTGCACCGCACATAACATACCGATGGTCTAAGGAACGGGATATGGCTGAATTTTTCTCAACAAACCTAGGAATTTTCCTGATCACATTTGGCGAGGTCTTGTTGATGACCGCTTTCGTGATGATCAGTTTGTTGCTTCTGGTTTATGGCGACCGTAAAATCTGGGGGGCGGTGCAAATGCGTCGTGGCCCAAACGTGGTAGGACCTTGGGGCATACTGCAATCAGTGGCTGATGCCGCCAAATATGTTTTCAAGGAAGTGATTATTCCAGCGGGCGCAGACAAGACGGTTTTCCTGCTGGCCCCTCTGGTTGGGTTTATCCTGTCCCTGATTGCCTGGGCCGTCATTCCATTTTCGGAAAAACTGATCCTAGCCGATTTGAATGTAGCGGTGCTTTATATCTTCGCAGTGTCCTCATTGGAAGTTTACGGCGTGATTATGGGCGGCTGGGCCTCGAACTCGAAATATCCGTTTCTGGGGGCAATGCGTTCTGCCGCGCAGATGATTTCCTATGAGGTTTCCATCGGGTTCATCAGCATCGGTGTGATCCTGTCTACGGGGTCATTAAGTTTGGTGGATATTGTGAAAGCCCAAGATGGTGGTTACGGTCTGTTCAGCTGGTACTGGCTACCGCATTTCCCGATGGTGTTCTTGTTTTTTATCTCGGCGCTGGCCGAAACCAACCGTCCACCGTTCGATTTGCCTGAGGCCGAAAGCGAACTGGTGGCAGGCTATCAGGTGGAATATTCCGCAACGCCGTTTTTGCTGTTCATGGCCGGTGAATATATCGCGATCTGGCTGATGTGCGCGATGACCGCAATCCTGTTTTTCGGCGGCTGGCTGTCACCCATCCCCGGCATTCCCGACAGCCCGTTGTGGCTGGTTGGAAAAATGGTGTTCTTCTTCTTTTTGTTCGCGATGGTCAAAGCCATTACACCGCGCTACCGCTATGACCAGTTGATGCGTCTGGGCTGGAAAGTGTTTTTGCCGATGTCTCTGGCTTGGGTCGTGATCGTGGCGTTCTTTGCACATTTCGGTGCCTTTGGCGGGGCCTATGCCCGCTGGGTCGTTGGGGGCTAGGAATGGGCATCGACTTCGTCTTGTTTGAGCGTTTGGCCGAGTTATCGACCCGCTTTCGGCCAAAAGGCCGAACCTTGATGCTTGGGCGTCATGGCTTCAGCATACAAACCCAATTTCGTTTTTTGTATGAAGATGTCTTGAAGCGCAACAACTTGCCAGGCAAACGTTTTATCTACCTGCAAGAAGATGGTTATTGCGAAACTTTGATGCGAAAACTTGGTTTTGGTAAAATGGAGTCGATGGATTTTTCCAATTACGAAGGCGCGTCGATTTTGCATGACTTGAATAAACCGGTGGCAAAGAAGCTGGAAAATAAATTCGATTTTATTTTCGACGGCGGCACAATCGAGCATATTTTCAATGTGCCTGTTGCCTTGGAAAACGTTTTTCGCATGCTTAAACCGGGTGGCAGATTTGTGTCGGCAAACGGGTTTAACGGCTGGCCGGGACATGGCATTTATCAGTTCAATCCGGAACTGGTCTGGACATTTTGGGGCCGCACTTGCAATTGCATTGTGCATAATTGCCTTGGAATTAAAAAGATCCCGCTGCCGGTGGAAAACAGGATTGAATTTTCCGACCCGGCCTTGACAGGGACGCGACTTCGTTTGAAAGGAAAAATTCCCGAAGGGCGGGTTTATCTTTATTACGAAGTGGAACGCATGGCGGCATCCGCGATCGGGACAGACACTTTGCAAAGCGATTATGAAACCAAATGGCAATCGCATAAAAATGCCGGCAAAACGCGGTTGGATAGATAAGATGATGAGAATGGCAAATGCAAATAAGCTTTCCTGTAAACCTAAGGGATCACTGAAATGGCTGTAGATTTTACCCGTCGCGCAAAATACTTTTTGCTGTTCGACATTTTTAAAGGTTTTCAGCTGGGCCTGAAGTATTTCTTCAGACCGAAAGCGACGCTGAACTATCCGCATGAAAAAGGCCCGCTTAGCCCGCGTTTTCGTGGCGAACATGCGCTCAGGCGTTATCCCAACGGCGAAGAGCGCTGTATTGCATGCAAGCTTTGCGAAGCGATCTGTCCGGCACAAGCTATCACCATTGATGCAGAGCCACGTGCGGACGGCAGCAGGCGGACTACGCGCTATGACATTGATATGACCAAATGTATCTACTGCGGCTTCTGTCAGGAAGCTTGCCCTGTTGATGCGATTGTGGAAGGGCCGAATTTTGAGTTTGCCACGGAAACCCGTGAAGAGCTGTTCTACAACAAGGAAAAACTGCTGGCCAACGGGGCGCAGTGGGAAGCTGAAATCGCCCGAAACATCGAACTTGACGCGCCGTACCGGTAAGAAGGAAACGAATTATGGACATAACAACCATAGCTTTTTATGTGTTTGCACTCACGGCAGTGATATCTGCCCTGTTGGTGGTGCTTTCACGCAATCCGGTGCATTCGGTTTTATGGCTGATCCTGACTTTTTTCAGCGCAGCCGCTTTATTCGTGCTGATGGGGGCGGAGTTCGTCGCCATGTTGCTGGCAATTGTCTATGTCGGGGCGGTGGCCGTGCTGTTTATGTTTGTGGTGATGATGCTGGATGTGGATTTCACCGAGCTTAAGTCTGGCATGGCAAAATATCTGCCGCTTGGTCTGTTGATCGGGGTTGTTCTGATGGTCGAAATGGGGATGATTTTCGGCCATTGGACTTTTGCGCCCGAGGCACAAAGCCTGCGCGCTGCGATAACGCCGGATTTGACCGAGACCCAAAACACGGTCGCGTTGGGGCAACTGATCTACACGAAATATATCTATATGTTCCAAACCGCGGGAATGATCCTGCTGGTGGCGATGATTGGCGCGATTGTGCTGACTTTGCGGCATCGTAAAGATGTAAAGCGTCAGGTGATTGCGGATCAGATATTGCGCAATCCTAAAGATGCAATGAAACTTAAAGACGTTAAACCGGGACAGGGACTATGATCACATTGGAACACTATCTGGCGGTCGCAGCGATGCTGTTTATCATCGGAATTTTCGGCATCTTCGTGAACCGCAAAAACGTCATCGTCATCTTAATGTCAATCGAGCTGATGCTGCTGGCAGTGAATATCAACTTTGTCGCCTTCTCGACCCATTTGCATGATTTGGCAGGGCAGGTTTTCACCCTGTTTGTGCTGACCGTTGCGGCGGCTGAAGCGGCCATTGGGCTGGCAATTCTGGTTTGTTTCTTCCGTAACCGTGGCACGATCGCGGTGGAAGATGTGAATGTGATGAAAGGTTAAGGAATAGCATGGAAACGATCCTTTTATTCGCGCCGCTTGTCGGTTCTCTGATATGCGGTTTTGGTCACAGGGCCATTGGCGAAAAAGCGGCCCTGTCGGTCTCGACTGGTCTGTTGTTCCTGTCGGCAATTCTGTCATGGTACATCTTCCTGAGCTTTAATGGCGAAACCGAGATCATCCCGCTGTTTCGCTGGATTGAAAGCGGCACGCTATCTTCCGACTGGGGGATGCGCATTGACCGTTTAACCACGGTGATGCTGATTGTGGTCAACACGGTTTCGGCGTTGGTTCACCTTTATTCATGGGGTTACATGGACAAGGACCCGCAGTGGAAAGAGGGCGAGTCCTTTAAGCCGCGTTTCTTTGCCATGCTGTCATTCTTCACTTTCGCTATGCTGACGCTTGTGACAGCCGACAATCTGTTGCAAATATATTTCGGCTGGGAAGGCGTGGGTGTAGCCTCCTATCTTTTGATCGGCTTTTACTACCGCAAACCTTCTGCTGGGGCAGCTGCGATCAAGGCTTTTGTGGTCAACCGTGTTGGTGACTTCGGCTTTGCCTTGGGCATTTTCGGGCTGTATTATTTCTCGGACAGCATCAACTATTCGGTGATACTTGATCCGCAAACTGCGCAAACCCTGTCGACGCAAACGCTGCATTTTCTAAGCTGGGATATGCCCGCGCTAGAGATCATAACCTTGTTGTTGTTTGTTGGTGCGATGGGTAAATCGGCGCAGTTGTTGTTGCACACATGGTTGCCCGATGCGATGGAAGGCCCGACGCCAGTGTCGGCACTGATCCACGCTGCCACCATGGTGACGGCCGGTGTGTTTATGCTCTGCCGTTTCAGCCCGCTTTTGGAATATGCCACCTACACCCCGAATTTCATCGTCTTCATCGGGGCGACAACCGCGTTTTTCGCCGCCACCATCGGTTTGGTGCAAAACGACATCAAACGGGTGATCGCCTATTCAACCTGTTCGCAGCTTGGTTACATGTTTGTTGCCGCCGGTGTCGGCGCTTACGGTGTCGCGATGTTCCATCTACTGACACATGCTTTCTTTAAAGCAATGCTGTTCTTGGGGGCCGGGTCGGTGATCAATGCGATGCACCACGAACAAGACATGCGCAACTACGGTAATTTGCGCCAGAAAATACCGCTGACCTTTGCCGCAATGATGATCGGCACCCTGTCGATCACCGGTGTCGGTATTCCCGCCACAATCTTTGCCTTGGGCGACACGCCGATCGGTTTTTCCGGTTTCGTGTCGAAAGACGCGATCATCGAAGCTGCCTTTGCTGGTGGCGAAGGCATTGCACGCTACGGCTTCTGGATGCTGGTGATTGCAGCCGCAATGACAAGTTTCTATAGCTGGCGTTTGATCTTCCTGACCTTTTACGGGGGCGAGCGCGGCGATAAACACACCCATGAACATGCCCACGAAAGCCCGTGGACAATGACTGCACCGTTGGTAATTCTGGCTGTGGGGGCAATCTTTGCCGGCATGGTCTGGCACGGTGATTTCTTTGGGCATCACTATCAGGAATGGTTCGGGGCTTCGATTTATGAAAACCCCGCTACCAATGAAATTATCCATAAGGCCCATAGCGTAGCCGACTGGGCGAAAGTCTCGCCGTTTATCGCGATGGTTCTGGGGTTTGTGCTGGCATGGTGCATGTATATCTGGAAACCGGATGCGCCTGCGGCTTTGGCCAAGCAGCAACGCGGACTTTACCTGTTCTTGCTGAACAAATGGTACTTTGACGAGCTTTACGATCTGATCTTTGTCCGACCTATGAAACGTCTCGGAACGCTTCTTTGGAAAGGTGGGGACGGTAAAGTTATTGACGGCATCATCAACGGCGTTGCCATGGGCATTGTGCCTTGGTTCACGCGGCTCGCTGGTCGCATTCAATCTGGTTACTTATTTCACTACGCCTTTGCGACATTTATCGGATTGGTCGTCATTATCACATGGTTCGTACTTGGCGGAGGCGCACACTAATGGAAAATCTTCTGTCAATAATCACATTTTTACCAACCCTCGGGGCGGCCATTCTGGTGGTATTCCTGCGCGGCAACGACGCATATGCCCAACGCAATGCCAAGATTTTGGCCCTTGTAACCACGCTTGCCACATTTGTGATCTCTGCGGTGGCGATTTATTCGAAATTTGACCCATCCAATACGGGTTTTCAAATGGTCGAAAGCCGCGCGTGGATTGCCGGGCTGAACTATAAGGTCGGGGTTGACGGGATCAGCGTGCTGTTTGTGATGCTGACCACGGTTCTGATGCCGATTGTGATCGGGGCCTGTTGGGGAGTTACGCATCGGGTCAAAGAATATATGGTTTTGTTCCTGCTTCTGGAAACCCTGATGATCGCGGTGTTCTGCGTTCTGGATCTGGTTCTGTTCTACGTTGTATTCGAGGCTGGCCTGATCCCGATGTTCCTGATCGTGGGTATTTGGGGCGGCAAAGACAGGGTCTATGCCTCTTTCAAGTTCTTCCTTTACACATTCCTTGGCTCGGTTTTAATGCTGGTTGCGATGATCGCGATGTGGATGGATGCGGGCACCACCGATATTCCCACATTGCTGAACCATGAGTTCAGCTATGCAACAATGACAGTGTTGGGGGTTAATATCACGGGCGGTTTGCAAACCCTGCTGTTCTTGGCTTTCTTTGCCAGTTTCGCGGTGAAACTGCCAATGTGGCCGGTGCATACATGGCTGCCTGACGCCCACGTTCAGGCCCCTACGGCAGGGTCGGTGGTTCTGGCTTCGATCCTGTTGAAAATGGGCGGCTACGGGTTCCTGCGCTTCAGCTTGCCAATGTTCCCAGTGGCCTCTGATCTGTTGGCGAACTTTGTCTTGATCCTGTCTGTCATTGCGATCATCTACACGTCTTTGGTGGCCTTTGTGCAAACCGATATGAAAAAGCTTGTGGCCTATTCATCCATCGCACACATGGGGTTTGTCACCATGGGGATTTTCACCTTCACCAAGCAAGGGCTGGACGGGGCGATTTTCCAGATGGTTTCGCACGGCTTTGTGGCCGGTGCATTGTTCTTATGCGTTGGCGTGATCTACGACCGCATGCATACCCGCGAAATTGACGCATACGGTGGCCTTGTAATCCGCATGCCCGCCTATGCGTTGATCTTGATGTTCTTTACCATGGCCAATGTTGGCTTGCCTGGAACATCCGGGTTTGTCGGTGAGTTTTTGACCTTGGTCGGTGCATTCAAAACCAATACCTGGATTGCGTTTGCAGCCACATCAGGGGTGATCCTGTCGGCGGCCTATTCTTTGTGGCTCTACCGCCGCGTGGCCTTTGGCGATCTGATCAAGGAAAGCCTGAAGACTATCACGGATATGAATGCGCGTGAAAAATGGATGCTGGCACCGCTTGTCGCCATTACCATATTGCTGGGTGTCTATCCTGCCCTTGTGCTGGATATTATCGGCCCGTCGGTCAACGCTTTGCTTGAAAATGTAACATCAGCTCAGGCGGCAGCACATGCCGCTATGGCGCTAAACTAGAGGTTTGTTGAAATGATGATTGGAACGGATCTGAATACGGTTCTGCCAGAGCTGATCTTGGCGATTTATTCGATGGCTGCCTTGATGTTTTCGGTTTACTTCGGCAAGGATAAGCGCGCCAAAGCGGTATTCTGGATGACCGCCATTGTTATGGTGGTTCTGGCTGCGGTGATTGCAGTTGCCCCTGCCGGATCACATGACGCCTTTAACGGTGCTTTTGTTGATGATGAATTTTCACGCTATATGAAAGTCCTGTCCCTTTTGGCAAGTGCCGCGATTATTCTGCTGAGCATAGATTATTGCGCCAAAAACAACCTGCTAAAATTCGAATACCCGATCCTGATTGCGCTGGCCACTCTGGGCATGATGATGATGGTGTCCGCTGGTGATCTAATGTCGCTTTATATGGGGCTTGAATTGCAATCTCTGGCCCTTTATGTGGTCGCCGCGTTTCGCCGTGACAGTCTGCGCTCTACCGAAGCGGGCCTTAAATATTTTGTTCTCGGGGCCTTATCGTCGGGTATCCTGCTTTACGGTGCGTCGCTGATTTACGGCTTTTCAGGCACCACGACATTTAGTGGCATTGCCTCGACCATCACCGGCGACGGTCTGGGATTGGGCATGATTTTCGGCCTTGTATTCTTATGCGCAGGCCTTGCATTCAAAGTCTCGGCAGTGCCGTTTCACATGTGGACACCTGACGTTTATGAAGGCTCGCCCACGCCGGTGACCGCGTTTTTTGCAACCGCCCCGAAAGCGGCGGCAGCAGGTCTGTTTGCCCGGGTGTTGTTTGACGCTTTCCCCGATGCGCAACCGGACTGGACACAGATCATTGCGGCACTTTCAGTGGCCTCGATGTTCCTCGGCGCCATTGCCGCCATTGGCCAAACCAATGTCAAACGCCTGATGGCCTATTCATCCATCGGCCATATGGGCTTTGCCTTGATGGGGCTGGCGGCGGGAACCGAAGGTGGTGCGCAAGCCATGCTGGTCTATATTTCGATCTATGTGGCAATGAACATCGGCACATTTGCCTTTATCCTGAACATGGAACGCGATGGCCGCGCGGTGACAGATATTTCCGCATTGGGGCAGTATTCACAAGCTGAACCGGCACGCGCGGCGGCTTTGGCCGTATTGATGTTCTCGCTCGCAGGTGTCCCGCCCATGGCCGGGTTTTTCAGCAAGTTATATGTTCTCAAAGCCGCAGTTGACGCGGATATGGCATGGCTGGCATTGGCCGGGGTTATTGCATCCGTCATCGGCGCATTCTACTATTTGCGGATCATCTATTACATGTATTTCGGCGACGAGGTCGACCCGCTGACCGGAAAAATGCCCGCCGTGCATTACATATTTTTGATGGCATCTGCCGCAGCGATGCTGTTCGGGGCGATTAACCTGTTTGGCATTGAAAGCTATACGGCGATTGCGGCGGAAGCCTTGCTAAAATAATGGCCAACTGGCCAAGTGGCTATGATCGGGTCGTTTACGACAGCATCGACAGCACCAATGCCGAGGCCAAACGCAGGCTGGAAACCGCAGCGGGGCCGATATGGATAATGGCGCATGCCCAAACTGCCGGTGTTGGTCGGCGCGGGCGGGTGTGGTCTAGCGAAGCCGGTAATTTTGCCGCGACCCTGTTGCAACCGCTAGAAACGCCACTTGGGCAGGCCGCATTGCAAAGTTTCACTGCCGCCCTTGCGTTGCGCGATGCCTTTCTTGCGGTTGGCGGGGCGGCTGATGATTTCAGCCTTAAATGGCCCAATGATGTGC
>CAZMMG010000082.1:0-9114 GCA_964567355.1 uncultured Neptunicoccus sp. | reverse complement strand
GGTATATTATATACATCCAATTTTTAATAGGCTGGTAAACATAATATATTTTAACGCACCCATACTGTGCGCTAGGCTATGAACTGGATGGATCATGATCAAAATCGAGGACTATGCTTTCCCTGACGGGCTTCACCTGCTGGCGCGTTGGCAGGCGGGTGACGCGGATGCAAAAAAACAAATGGCCGACATTTTTGACGCGGCCATCGCTGGGGCGTTCGACGAAAATTTTACTGTGCTGGCACCGCCCGACAGGGTGAATTCAACAGCTTCGGTTCATATGTTGGTGCTGGCGATCCTGCATGATCTTTATGGTATCGAATCGTGGGACTACTACAACACCGACCCGTACCGCTATGTGCGAACCAATCTGATAGTGAGTCGCCTGTTGGGGGTAAGCAAGTTATATCTGACTTGGTCGATATACGCATTCACCTGCGAACCGCTGGGCCAGAAAATGATGTACCCAGACAAATATCCACCCGGGGCAGACCCTGACGCACCTTTGATCAACCGCGATAATTGGCATTTGCTTGAGACCCCAGATTTTACTGCGGGTGTCCCCAAAACCATTGATGACATCCTGCATGTCTATCAACAGTTGACCGGCATAGCGCCCCTGCTGAACATATCGGCCCCTTACAGCCTAGCGGCAGACATCTACGGGCAGGAACCGCTGTTGGCTGATGTTGTGAACGATCCTGACAATGTGAACGCACTGCTGGACCATCTTGGTGACAAAGTTCTTGGCCCGTGGATGGATCATCATTTTGAGGTATTTCCGAATGGATGGGTTGAACTGTCGGATGCGTCGGGCTCTCCATTTTTCATCGGCCCTGAAAATTGCAAGAACATGTCGATCCGTGCAATCCTGCACATACTACAAGACAAACCCTATGCTGCGCGTGTGTATGACAACAATTATCGTGGAGACTTTGTTGCCGAGGTAAAGAAAAAAGCCCGCAGATCGCGTCGTAGACCTGCAAAAATTACAGATGCGGCGGAGGCCGTAAATTCCGGCAGAGAAAAGTTGCTGGATTTGACCGATGCAAAGGTTAGCGTCAACCCTGTCTTCATGATGCGTCTTGAAGCGGATAAAGTGGATATTTCGTTTTACGAAGAACAGGCCATTATGCGAAAACTTCCCCTGACAACCGGCATTGGATCACCACATATCGACCGGAACAGCATTGAAGATTTGGACGCAAAAAAGACAGAGGTTACCGCAGAGGCCCGCTCCTTTGTTGCCGCGATCAAGCGTGTCTGCGAAACTATCGAGTTGCCGGAAGACAACTATGTTGGGGCTTCTTGGCCCAGCCACATCTATTTTGAAGACATCAATGGGCAATCTCAGTTTGAACTGGTCGAACTTATTCTGGATGAAGTCTATAAATGCGCGCCGATTGAAAGTGGGTAAGCGATTAGGGGTAGGCCCTAATCCTAATAGTCGAACAGCCCCACATACTCATCTATAAGCCCTGAATAAACTGCCTGCATCCGTGCATTCGGCTGGCGCGCCTCGAAAGTTTCCGCAAACGGGTCTTCCGCCTCAATATCGCTGCCTGACATTTGGGTCAGAACCGCATGGCCGCAAAACGGCACATAAACCTGCGAATAACCGCCCTCATGGGCCATCACCAGCCGGCCCTGACACAAATCATCCGCGGCCCCCATTACCATGCCGGTCATGTCCTGAAAGGTTTGCGCCGTGGCCATCATCCGCGACAAAGGATCAATGGCGGCGGCATCATAGCCGCAGGCGATGATAATAACATCGGGCTCGAAGTCATCCAGAGCGGGTAAAACCAATCGCTGCATGGCTTCCAGATATGTGGCGTGGCCGGCACCCGGCGGCAGCGGAATATTCATATTAAAACCGGCCCCCGCGCCAGTTCCCCTGTCCGATGTGTTGCCACTATCCAGTGGGTAGTTGTTTTCCTGATGCAAAGAGATTGTCAGTATGTCATCGCGGTCATAAAAGATCGCTTCTGTTCCATTGCCGTGATGCACATCCCAATCCACAATCGCTACGCGGTTGGTCAGGCCGTGGGCAAAAGCCGCTTCAACGGCGATGGCTATATTGGCCAATAGGCAAAACCCGTTGGGGAAATCTGGCATGCAGTGATGCCCGGGCGGTCGTGACAGCGCATAGGCGTTGGTCAAATCCCCCGCCAGAACACTGAATAGGGCGGCTTTGACCAGCCCCGCCGATTGTGCTGCTATTTCATAGCCGCCGGCCCCGAAGGGCGCGCGCAGGCCCAATTCGCCGCCACCGTTATCCGAGAGTTCCTTGAACGCATCCAGATAGTCACTTGGATGCACCCGCAACAAATCCGTGTCACTTGCATGCGGGGCCGAAGCGCAAACCAGCTCTTTGGCCAAGCCGGTAACGTCGATCAGGTTTTTTAGACGCCGTTTGGTTTCCGGGTCTTCAGGCAGGCCGCCACTGGCCATGGGTTGCACGTTGCCGCCCACGGGTAATGTCGCGGCGTAATTGCCGCCGCTATGCCAAAAACACTGCTCATCCCAGAAAAATCCCGTGGCCATTTGCTTTTCCCTTCTCATCCATGCGAAATCTATGCCATGGGAAACCACAATCGCAAAGCAGGATTTGGGGGCGGGCAGATGAAAAAAGGGGAACTTGGCCATCTGGCCCAATTGGACGCGCCGTTTGAAGTGATTGTGACTCCCAAAGCATCGCGCAACCGGATCAAAATGGATGGCGATGATATTCGTGTTTATGTGACTTGTGTTCCCGAGGATGGCAAGGCCACGGCGGCGGTGATCAAACTTCTGGCAAAAGCCATAGGTGTGCCAAAAAGCCGCCTGACATTGCGGCGCGGCGCGACTTCGCGGCACAAGTGGTTTCAGATTGAAAACTAGCTACGGTGCTTTGCGTATTTTGTAACTGCCTTCGGGCAAATCCAAAGCCGCTTCCAGTTCGCGCAATTGCGACAGTGAAAACGTAATATTTTGCACCGTATCGGTGCGCGCGTCCCACTGTTCAAGCGTCACTTGAGAAGCAAAAACATTGAGTGTTATATCTTCCGCCAGCGGGGCTTTGCCCTCGTCTATCAAGGTGACAACAGTGGCGTCAAATTCGTGCTCGATGGTAAACATGTGTTAATCCTAGCGGGGGAATATTATTTTGGCAACAAACCCTTGCGGGCAACAAGCTTGTAACAAAAGACATGTGGCGATATACACGTAACGGTTGATTTTTTTAATATTTATTTGCCCGGGCTGATTCGCCTGAAAGGTTTCAAATTGGGATAAAAACGATGCAAAGGTTTTTTTGGGGTTAAAAAATCAAATTATTTCAATCCGACATCCTGCTTTGAAACTAGGTTGGGTGAAGCAAAAAGACAGGGGTGGGGGTTATCAAAAAAACGTCGCAAATCAGATACCAATTGCCGTGTTGTCTGGTGTTATTGACTGAAGAGTTAACGAACTGGGGGCGGCTATTCATAAATACACTGGCTGTTTTATGCGGGGAACGGTTTTACGGCCCGATCCCAACGGTCTGTCAACGGGGTTTTTGAAAAATTAAATACGGGATTTTCCTTGCGTTTTATTAAAAACGTTACATCATCATGGCAGAAGACTGTAAACAGGGAGGAATAATCACATGTCAAATGAACTTAAATATCTGGCGGGTCGCGCTGCGGCGGGTAAACTGGATCGCCGTGCATTCATGGGCCGCGCTGCGGCACTGGGTGTATCGGGTGCGGTTGCAAACAGCCTACTTGCAAGCTCTGCACTTGCAGCCGGGCCAGTCAAAGGTGGAACAATTAAAGCGGGTTTAGCGGGCGGCGAGAGCACCAACAGTCTGGACCCTGCAACATTTGCTTCACAAGTGCCGACGCATTTCGGCAGAACCTGGGGCGAAACGCTGGTCGAAAACACACCGGAAGGCAAAATCAGGAATGCTCTTGCCGAAAGTGTGGAGGCATCTGCTGACGCCAAATCGTGGCGCTTTAAAATCCGCAAGGGTGTGGAATTCCACAACGGCAAAACCCTGACGCCTGATGATGTTAAGGCCACACTGGAACGCCATTCCGGTGAAGACACCAAATCTGGTGCGCTGGGCATCATGCGCGGTATCGACAAAATCTCGGTCGATGGCGATACGGTTGTGCTTGATCTGAAAACCGCCAATGCCGATCTGCCGTTTCTAATGACGGATTACCATCTGATGATTCAACCGGGTGGTGGCGTAGACAATCCTGCTGCCGGTATCGGGACAGGGGCCTATACGGTTGAAGTGAATGATCCGGGCGTGCGCCATGGCGGCAAAAAATTCGCCAATTACTGGAATGACAACCGGGGCCATGCGGATGAAATTGAGATTGTTGTGTTGAATGATGGCACAGCACGTAACGCTGCTTTGCAGGGTGGCCAAGTTCATATGATTAGCCGGGTTGAACCCAAAATTGCGGATCTGCTGAAACGCGTCCCTGGTCTTACGGTTAAAAACGTATCGGGTCGTGGACATTATGTGTTTATCATGCGCACGCAAATGGCACCGTTTGACAACAAAGACCTGCGCCTTGCATTGAAGTATGCCATCAATCGTGAAGAAATGGTTGATAAAATTCTGCGTGGATATGGTTCGGTTGGTAACGATATGCCGATCAATGCGGCCTATCCTTTGTTCTCGGATGATATTGAGCAACGTACTTACGACCCAGATAAAGCGGCGTTCCACTACAAGAAATCAGGCCACTCTGGCTCGGTATCCTTGAGCACATCGGATAGCGCATTTTCGGGTGCGGTGGACGCAGCACAATTGTTTCAACAAAGTGCTGCCAAAGCCGGGATTACACTGGATGTCAAACGCGAACCGAATGATGGTTACTGGTCTGAAGTTTGGAATAAAAAACCATTCTGCGCGTCTTACTGGGGTGGACGTCCTGTACAGGATCAGATGTATTCTGTGGCCTATCTGTCAACGGCTGACTGGAATGATACACAGTATAATGATCCGAATTTCGATAAGTTGCTGTTACAGGCACGCGGCGAGTTAGATCAGTCCAAGCGTAAAGCCCTTTATCGTGAAATGGGGACACTGGTACGTGATGACGGCGGCTTGATCTGCCCGATGTTCAATGACTTTATTGATGCTGTTTCTGACAAAGTCGGTGGCTATGCCGATGATCCGAACGGCTCGTTGATGAACGACTTTGCTCTTGTCGATACCTGGCTGGCATAAAGTCAGCCAATGGTACATCCTATACTGAAACTGGTTGCCCAACGCTTGACGTTGGGCTGCCTTCTGCTTCTGGCCGCATCGGTACTGATTTTTGCCGGCACCCAAATCCTGCCGGGGGATGTCGCCCAATCGATTTTGGGCCAATCCGCAACACCGGAAGCTTTGGCTAATTTGCGCCGTGATCTCGGGTTGAACGATCCGGCTTATGTGCGGTATTTCCGCTGGTTGTTCGGTGTGTTGCACGGGGATTTGGGCACTGCGCTATCCAACGGCATGGATATTGCCGACTCGATGCGCGATCGCTTGAAGAACACGTTATTTCTGGCAAGTTGGGCGGCTTTGTTTTCCGTGCCATTAGCCGTCACCTTGGGCCTGCTGTCGGTGCGTTACCGAAACCGCTGGCCCGACAAGTTGATCTCTGGTGTAACATTGGCGATGATTTCTTTGCCCGAGTTTTTTATCGGCTATCTGCTGATCTTCTTTATATCTGTTAAACTGCGCTGGTTTCCATCCGTAGCGATCATCAACGACAGCATGACACTGGGCGAAAAGCTGAATGCGATTGCCTTGCCCGTGGCGGTCCTGACCATGGTGGTTCTGGCTCATATGATGCGTATGACACGGGCGGCCATCCTGAACGTGATGCAATCGGCCTATATCGAAACCGCCGAGTTGAAGGGGCTAACGCCGTTCAACGTAATTCGCAAACACGCGTTTCCCAACGCGATTGCGCCGATTATCAATGTGATTATGATCAATCTTGCCTATCTGGTTGTGGGCGTGGTGATTGTCGAGGTGATTTTCGTCTACCCCGGTTTGGGACAATTTCTGGTGGATCACGTTGCCAAGCGCGATGTGCCTGTGGTCCAGGCGGTGGCATTGGTTTTTGCGGCTGTTTACATTGGCCTGAATATCATTGCAGATCTTGTTTCGATCATCTCGAACCCGCGTTTGCGGCATCCGAAATAGGGGGGATAGATCATGTTTAAACGAATTCCAATTAGTGCGATCATAGGACTTGTCCTGACCGGATGTTTTGTTTTTGTGGCGGTTTTTGCCCCCCTTATCGCGCCTTACGGTGACGCGCAAATTGTCGGTGATGTATGGGAGCCAGGGTCGGAAAAATTCTTGCTGGGCACAGATAATCTGGGACGCGATCTGCTGTCACGGATGATTTACGGCACCCGCCTGACAATGTTTATCGCGGCAGCGGCAACGGCATTTTCATTCACCATGGGGGCGATCTTTGGATTTTCCGCCGCTGTAATTGGCGGCTGGACGGATCAGTTACTGGCACGCGGTATTGACCTGCTAATGTCGATCCCGACACTGATTTTTGCCCTTGTGGTGTTGTCGGTTCTGCCCAGCAACATGCTGATCCTGATCCTTGTGATGGGGGTGTTGGACAGCACACGGGTGTTTCGTTTGTCGCGGGCTGTTGCCGTAGACATCAATGTGATGGATTACGTCGAGGCCGCACGTCTGCGCGGTGAAGGCACCGCTTGGATTATCTTTCGCGAGATATTGCCTAACGCGCTTTCGCCTTTGGTGGCCGAATTGGGTATGCGCTTCATCTTTGCTGTTCTGTTTTTGTCGTCACTGTCGTTTCTGGGCCTAGGTGTGCAACCACCCGCTGCCGACTGGGGCGGGATTGTGAAAGAAAACAAGGACGGTATCGTGTTTGGTATCTCGGCGGCACTGCTGCCGGCCTTTGCCATTTCCGCTTTGGCGATTTCGGTCAATCTGGTGGCTGACTGGATATTGAACCGCACCAGTGATCTCAAAGGGGGGCGGGGCTGATGGCTGAAGCTTTAGTAGATATTAAACACTTGCGGATCGATGCAACGGTTTATCCGCCCGATGACAAGCCGCAGGATATTACCATTGTGCATGATGTGTCTTTAACGCTGGCCCCAGGTCAGGTCATGGGGCTGATCGGCGAAAGCGGGGCTGGTAAATCCACCGTTGGCCTGTCTGCCCTGCGCTACGGGCGCGGCGGCTTGCGCCTGAGCGGCGAGATTTTCGTCAATGGCCGCGATATTCTTAAAAGCGGCCCTGCGGAGCTGCGCAAACTGCGCGGCAAGGAAGTAACTTACGTGTCGCAATCGGCGGCCGCCTCGTTCAACCCTGCGATTAAACTAATGGATCAGGTGATCGAAGCGACGATTTTGCACGGGCTTTCCAGCCGGGCGGAAGCCGAAAAACGTGCCGTTGAATTGTTTCGCTCGCTCAGCTTGCCTGATCCCGAGAACATCGGCAAAAGGTATCCGCATCAGGTGTCGGGTGGCCAGTTGCAGCGGGTGATGACGGCAATGGCGCTTTGCCCGAAACCCGATCTGATTATTTTTGACGAACCCACGACAGCGCTGGATGTGACGACACAAATCGATGTGTTGGCGGCGATCAAGAAAGCTATTATCGATACCGGTGTGGCGGCACTTTATATCACCCACGATCTGGCGGTTGTGGCGCAGGTATCGGATGAAATTCTGGTGTTGCGTCACGGTAATATGGTGGAACACGGGCTGGTAAAAGACATCATCGAGAACCCGAAACAGGACTACACCAAAGCCCTTGTTTCGGCCCATGTCATTCATCATGAAGAAAAAAAGCCGACCGATAATCCGATTTTGCGAGCCGAGAATATAACGGCATCTTATGGCGGCAGCATTCAGGTTTTAACGGATGTGTCGGTGGACATACACCGCGGTCAAACCCTGGCAGTTGTTGGCGAAAGCGGTTCGGGTAAGTCGACGCTGGCGCGTGTCATCACCGGCTTGTTGCCGCCTAGCAAGGGGCGGATCACCTTTGACGGTGCCGATTTGCCGAAATCATTACCCGAACGCAAAATTGAAGAATTGCGCGAGTTGCAGATGATTTACCAGATGGCCGATGTGGCGATGAACCCGCGCCAAACCGTGGGCACCATCATTGGCCGTCCGCTGGAACTTTATTTCGGCATTCGCGGTGCGGAAAAACGCAAACGCATTATCGAACTTCTCGACGAGATCGAGATGGGCGAAGAATATATCGACCGTTATCCGGCTGAATTGTCAGGCGGGCAAAAACAAAGGGTCTGTATCGCGCGCTCATTGGCGGCCAAGCCGAAGCTGATTATCTGCGACGAGGTGACAAGTGCGCTTGACCCGCTTGTCGCGGACGGCATCCTGAAACTGCTTTTGGCGTTGCAAAAGAAAGAGGACGTGGCCTATCTGTTTATCACCCACGATCTTGCCACGGTAAAAGCCATCGCGGATTCCATTGCGGTGATGTATCAGGGTAAACTGGTGCGCTACGGGCCGAAATCAGAAGTTCTGGCACCGCCGTTTGACGATTACACCGATCTGTTGTTGTCGTCAGTTCCGGAAATGAAACTGGGCTGGCTGGAAGATGTGATCGCGCACCGCAAAATGGAAAGTGCTGGTAATTAGGGCGAAAATACGCAGTGGCTGATCCGGATTATACAAAGCTGATTGACGCGGAAATATGGGATTTCATCGGCAAAACCGAAAGCTGTTATCCGCCTGAAACAGTATCATACAGCATTGATCGTCAACGGGATGTTTACGAAACCATGTGCGCCGTGTTTAGGCAGCCTTACCCCGATGGCGTGACTGCAAAAGACTGTCTGGCGGGAACCGTGCCGTTGCGCTGTTATCAAAAGCGGGGGGCACAGGTGTCGGCGGTGGTGCTCTACTGTCATGGTGGCGGTTTCGTGGTTGGCAGCCTTGAAAGTCATGATGACGTTTGCGCCGAAATATGTGCACGCACCGGTTTTGCGGTGGTATCGGTGGATTACCGTCTGTCACCTGAATATGCGCACCCTGCCGCCTATGACGATTGCAGGGCCGCGTTTAATTGGGGTTGTGCACACCACGCTTTCCCGCTGGCGTTGTCTGGAG
>CAZMMG010000081.1:0-9198 GCA_964567355.1 uncultured Neptunicoccus sp. | reverse complement strand
GCCCTGTGCTATCCTTGCGCACCGCGCCCACCAAAGCCTTTGGCCGGGTCAAAGGCCCGAGCAGGATTAAACTCCACGGCAAAAATGCCATCAGCCAGTACGCCCATATCATCCCCTTTGGTCTGGCATGACCCGAGCCATAAAGATCACCCTTCCAGCCCGAAACCATAAAGCGTTCATAATGCTCGCCAATGATAAAGTAGCGCAAGAACCCCGGCGTTTTATATTCCGCCGCCGCATACCAGGGCAAAACCAGAACCAGCAAAAGCAGCATGCCTGTCAGCCACGGAAACCGAAGCAATACCCGCCACCGGTTGCCAGTCAGGCACCATAAAAACAACGCAATACCGACAATCACCACCGCAACAGGGCCTTTGGCCAGCAGACCGATAGCCAGCCCGACAAAAGCCAGATGCCCCCAAAGCGGGGATTTTTCCGAAGCTGTGGCGACATTCCAAAATGCTATCATGCTCAGGGTCGTCCCCAGCGTCATCGCCATATCCGTCATCACAAAAGCGGCAGAGGCAAAAAACCAGAAACAACTGGACAAAACCGCAACCGACAATAGGGCGGCGGCCTTGCCAACGGCTTTTTTGGCCCAAAAGTAAAACAAACACAGCAGCACAAGGCTGGTCACAAAGATCAGAATACGGGCGCCGAACTGATTAACCCCGAATATCTCCATCCCGCCGGCGGATAGCCATGTATGCAAAGGCGGTTTCCCCCAAAACGGCACCCCGTAATTGAATTGTGGGGTAATCCAGTCATTGGTTTCCACCATCAAGCGGGCAATTTCGGCATAACGTGCTTCGGTCGTATCGATAAAAGGGAAAGTAAACATCCCTAATATGCGCATAACAAACAATATGATTAGACTAAGCGCAATAAACTTAGCCTGCGAAGCGGCAAATTCTATACGCCCATGCGCTTCGGGTTCGGGGGTGGTATCGATAATTTCAGATGTCATTTTCACTGCTGCTTATAGACCAAATATTTAGGCATCCCAAGGGCGGAGGCTTTTGAAATTATGGTATTTCAAAACATCCAACCCCATCGTGCACACGGGTATACCGCCCCGACACGGGATTGGGAAACAAAATCACCTGATCATCGCTATATTATTTAGAAATCAGGCCACGTGCACTGCCAGCGATCAAAATAGCCACATCTTTTAGAGCAACAAAAGGTGAAACATTGGTGGAAATAGCCAAAAAGCGCGGCTGCCATTGCGGTTGGAATTTTTGCTTGAAGGCCCGCAAGCCGGAAAAATTGTAATACGCCCCGCCGTGGCGATACAAGATTGCCCCGAAGCGGTTCCACACCCGTGTGCCGCGCCGTCCCGACAGGCCCGACAGCGGAGCCATTCCCAGACTGAATTCAATCGCACCCGCTTTGCGGTAATGTCCTGCCAGTTCAATGAACAAAAACTCCATCATGCCACTTGCTTTGTCTGGCAGATACCGCATCAAATCAATCGACACCCTTTGGCCATCAGACGCCAGCAGAATATTGGCAAAAGCCAAAATACGGCCTTTGTGGCGCACCACTGCAATCGGGAAATTAGCCAAATAGTTTTCCGAAAACTTACCAACGGAAAACCCCTTTTCGCGTGTGGGTTTTTCACCCATCCACGCATCCGACACCAAGCGCAATTGTTCTAGGAAAGCACCCGTATGGGGTGCATTATGCATCTCAAAGCACCACCCGTCTGACATGGCTTTATTATGGGCTGCACGCATTTTTTTAAACTTACCGCCGGCCAGTGACCAGCCTTGCAAATCGATTACGGCCTCTTCCCCGACTTTGTGAACCGCCAAGCCCAGCTCGATCCATAAAGGTAGATAAACTTCTGATACCTCGTAAAAAACAGGTCGCGCATTGGCATAATAGGCTGCATCGAAAAACGCCCAAACCAGATCACTGATCGCCTCTTTCGGGCCTACGGGGTCACCGAAAGCCACCCAGGAACGGCCCTGTACCGCATACATGATAAAGGCGTCTTCCGCGTCCGACATAAAGAGTGCTTTGTCACCTGACAGGGCCAGCCAGGCATCGGGATCGTCTTGACCTTTTATGATTTTCCTGGCTTGTGCCAAAGCCGTGTCGTCGGCAATGCGGTTATGGGCGCGTGCCGGTAGCAAAGCCAGATAAATCAGGAAAAACATTACCAATGTCGAGGCGGCAAGGGCAGCGCGCAAGGCGCGAGGTGTGCCGCTATTTTTAGAAAATTCCAGCAAAAGATCGGTCGAGTAAGGAATGATTTCATGGAAAAAGAACAAAAAAGATCCGACACCGATCACAAGGCTGATAACCAGAACCAACCAGCGCAAGGACAGCAGATTCTGGGTCAGTTGTGCCGAACGGTAAAATTCACCGCGCAAAGGCCATAGCACGGTGGCGGCAACCAAAAGCAAGCCCGCACTACCAAAATCCAAGCCATTCAGAACCGAAGCAAGCGCCCCACCGCACAACGCCGCCTCGGTCAGCCAGAAAGCCCCTGAAATACGTCGATAAAGCCCCTGAGCCAGAATGATTAGCACCACGCCCAGAACCGCCGACAGCATCGTGCCGCCCTCCAGCAGAACCGCAGCCAATAAATCATGGGGGTCGATATTATCCGGGCGCACAGCTGGTATCAGGGCCATAAGCAACAGATAAATTCCCAACCCCAAACCCGAAGCCCCCGTCACAGTGGGGGTGATGGCATTGATCGCCTTTACGATCGGTTGCATCACTTCGGGGGCTTCGCCCAAATGCCTACCGATAAAGCCGCTGGCAAGGCGCGCTTCATTCAAAGCCACCACAATCATCGCAATCGCAAAAGGCACAAAATAATAAATCACCCGGTAAAGCAACAACGCAGCGGCGACCTGTTCAATCGGGGCTGTGGTCGGCATGGTGGCGATGATCACACTTTCGAACACCCCGACACCGCCCGGAACATGGCTGAGCACACCGATCATTACGGCGGCTGAAAACACCGCCAGAAAAGTGATGAAATCGGGCGAACCGGCAGGCAGAAGAATATAAAGTGTCAAGGCTGCCATAGCCGTATCTGCAAGTGTGATTATCAACTGGCCCGAAAGAATACCGATACTGGGCGCGGAAATCACAAAGCCTTTTATGCTGAACGATTTACCCGTGATCGACAGCCAGATCATCAGCGCCAGAATGGCGGCGACACTTGTTTCCGCATAAAACCGCGTGGTTGCAACAGACCACGGCAAAACTCCTGCCAAGGCATTGGGGTGTATGGCTAATGCGGACAAACCAATAACGGTAATACCCATACCGAAAGCTAGGGCGACAAAGGTAGATACGGCGGCGACCTCAAAGGCGTTAAGTCCGAAAGCAGAATAAATCCGGTAGCGCACCGCCCCGCCAGAAACTGCACTAATCCCGATGGTATTGCCAAAACTGTAGCCCAGAAATCCGCCAACCGCGACAATACGAAACGGAATTTTGCACCCCAGATAACGCAAAGCCGACCAGTCATATCCGATCAGGGCAACATAGCCCAAAGCGGTCGCAACAAGCGCATAAAACAGATGTGTATAGGGTGTCATATGCGCACTTTTCAGAACATCATTGAAGTTCACATGTGACAACAGCCGGTTTAATGCAAAAACACCGGCAGAAAACAGCAACAGCCCTATGATAATCGGCGCAAAGTTTTTCAGGGTTTTCGTAACTGTCGCGCGCGATAAATTCAAGGACATTTCATTCGCAATTTTGCTAATTGAACCGAGTGTGGCATACACCCTACCCTATAGCCCACCCCCGTAAAATATACGAGAGTGTTATTTGGGTTATTTTCGCGCCCGTGTCTTGGCTTCACGCAAAACCGTTTCAATCAGAACGATAATGCACAGCAATAGCAACAGCCCGCCGCCCAGCATCGGTGAAATGCCTATACCCTTCAGCAGGTAAGCGACAATGGCAACACCAGCAAGGGTGCAAAGTGTCAGCCGAAGGTCGGCCACAAACATTTTGAAAAGCTCTTTGAAGACGTCGAAGATAATGCTCATGCCAATGCCCTTTCATAGGTGTTGCGTGCCAGTCGAACCGCAGCCAGCCCGACAACAAGAAAAATAGCCGCCAAAGCCAGCAAAAACAGATCGGCCCCCGGCCAGACGGCCCCCAAGCCTTCGCCCGTCCAGAACACACCGAATGAGGACAGCATCACGCCGACCCCGAATTTCAATGTGTTTTCCGGAACTTGAGAAAGTGGTTTATGAATAATCATCCCGATGAAAAGCACCAGAATACAGGCGGCGAACGCCCCCAATGATGCCTCCCACAGCAAGCCCTGTCCTGCGCCCACCGCGATAACGATAAACACCACTTCCAGACCTTCCAGCAAAACCGCCTTAAAAGCGGCAATCCCGGCAATCCATTGCAGCGCGTCATTCGTCCCGCTTTGCCCGGAAAGTGCGGCGGTTTCCTTGGCAAAGGCAGCCGTTTCATCGTGCAGCGGCAAAACACCTGCCGCGCGCAACACCGCTTTGCGCAACCAGCCCAATCCGAACAACAACAGCAAAACCCCAATAAAGACTTGCAACAGATGAATAGGGATTTGATCCAGAACCGGCCCCAAGATCAGAATGATCAGACCCAAGATCACCAGAGCGGCAATCGTGCCGATGATCGCCGGACGCCAGCCGCGCGTGGTACCCACAGCCAGAACAATGGTAAAGGCTTCCACTACCTCGACGATAGAGGCCAAAAAGGCGGCCCCGACGGCGGGGGCAATAACAGTCCAAAAATCAACGGGCATTTCAGGCCTCCTAATTGTTGTAGATACGACTCGGCTTTTGTTGTTAATACAACATTGACTGTCGTGTTTACAACATATATTTCATCCCTATGACCCAAGCCCCATCATTTGCCGATATATATGCGCAGCTTCAGACACAAATGACAGCGGCAGAACGCCGCGTAGCGGATTATTTGCAAGCCAACCGCGAAACCGCAATTATGGCATCCGCTGCCGATTTGGCGAAAAATATCGGCACCAGCGACGCCACAATCATCCGCACCGCGCGGCGGATGGGCTTTGACAAATTGGATGCGCTAAGACGTGCATTGGCGAACGACATGCGCCGCGAATTGACCTTGGCGGATCGCCTGAACCGCTCGCTTGACAGTGTTGATAATGGATCGGCGGGGATACTTTCGCAAATCATCAAGACCCAGCGCGATGCTTTGGATGCGCTTGAAACACAGATCACCACAACTGATTTCGATCAGGCTTTGGCCCTGATCAGCCAAAAGGGTCGCAAGATCATCTTCGGCATTGGCCCCTCGGGTCATATTGCCGGTTATTTTGCCCAACAGCTTATCCGCCTTGGGGCCGATGCCTATGCCCTGCAAAATACCGGGTTGAACTTTGCCGACGATCTGGTGCGCCTGCATAAAGATGATGTGATTATCGCACTGGCCTATGACCGTCCCTACCCCGAGATCACCACCCTGTTCGACCGCGCCACAGAACTGGATTTACCGCGCTTGCTGATCACCGCCCCGACGCAGGCAACCCCTGACAGCCGCGCGGATGTTACCTTGCGGGTGCCACGCGGACAAAGCGACAGCTTTAGCCTGCATGCCGCCACCCTGACGTTGATCGAAGCCCTGATTGTGGGTTACGCCAACGCGCACCGCGCGAAAGTGCTGGAAAACCTGAAACAGTTGAACCGGTTTCGCAAACGGCTTGCAGGCGACGGGTTGGGACTTTAATCCACAAACATCAGCGCAGGGGTTTCCAGCAGGGTTTTCAGACTTTGCACAAAAACCGCCGCATCATAGCCGTCAATCACCCGGTGATCGAAGGAACATGATATATTCATCATTCTGCGCGGTTGAAACGCTTGCCCGTCCCAGATCGGGCGCATCGCCATTTTATTAATACCGACGATGGCCACTTCGGGGTGATTTATGATCGGGGTCGAAGCAATGGCACCAAGGGCCCCAAGTGACGTGATGGTGATGGTCGACCCCATTAGATCATCGCGGGTGGCTTTGCCATTTCGGGCCAAATCACTTAGGCGCGACATATTTTGTGCACTGTCCCAAAGGCTCAGGTTTTGCACATTTTTGACAACCGGCACACTAAGACCCGCAGGGGTTTGCGTGGCAATACCGATGTGAACCTGCCCATGTTGCGAAATAATGTTGGCGGCATCGTCGAAATGCGCATTCATTTCGGGCTGAGTGCCAACTGCATCCACGATGGCGCGCATCATAAAGGGCAGGATGGTCAGCTTGGCGCGACTGTCTTGGTATTTCATGTTCAACTTGCCGCGCAAGGTTTCAAGGTTGGTCATATCAACCTCTTCCACAATGGTGATATGGGGGATATGTGCTTTCGACAGCGCCATTTTTTCCGCGATTTTGCGCCGCATGCCAGTGACTTTGATCTGTTTCACCGCGTCCGTTTGAGGTTTGTTTACAGCCACGAGAACCAGAAACTTATCCAAATCCTGATGCGTGATCCGTCCACCCGGGCCGGTGCCTGTGATGTCTTGCAAAAGCACACCTGCCTCTTTGACCCGTTTACGCACCGAGGGGCCGGCTTGCGGTTTTTCAAGAACGCGGGCCGCAGGTTTAATCGGTTTCGCGACAGTTTCTGGGACAGCATCTTGAATATCTTGATTTCCGCCGTTCTGTACATCAAGCTTTACCAGCGGCGCACCAATGGCAATGGTGTCACCAACCTCACATGCCAGCCAAGTCACGGTACCGTCTTTGGCAGAAGGCACTTCTATGGCGGCTTTATCGGTCATCACCACCGCCAAAATATCGTCCTCTTTGACAATATCTCCGAGCTTCACCTGCCATTCGGTCAGTTCCGCCTCGGCAATGCCTTCGCCTACATCGGGCAAAATTATCGTGCTTACACCCATGTTAAACCTCCATCACTTTCTTCAGGTTTTGTGCCACCCGCGCAGGCACCGGGAAATAATCCCATTCTTGCGCATGCGGGTAAGGCGTGTCCCAGCCGGTAACGCGGGTCACCGGGGCTTCAAGATAGAAAAAACACATTGACTGAACCAACGCGCTTAATTCCGCACCAAAACCGCAGGTTTTAGTGGCTTCATGCACAATCACACAGCGACCGGTCTTTTTCACCGAGGCCTCTATCGCATCGGTATCTAGCGGCACCAGCGTGCGCAAATCAATAATTTCCGCATCAATCCCCGCTTCATCTGCCGCCGCTCGGGCCACATAAACCATGGTGCCATATGTTAATATCGTGATCTCTGATCCAGCACGCACAATTTCAGCCTTGCCCAGAGGCGTGGTATAATAGTCTTTGCTGACTTCACCAAGTTTATGTTTTTTCCACGGCACAACGGGACGGTCGTGGTATCCATCAAACGGGCCATTATACAGCCGCTTCGGTTCCAAAAAAATCACCGGATCAGGGTCTTCAATGGCTGCCAGCAACAAGCCCTTGGCGTCCCGGGGATTGGACGGCATCACGGTTTTCAGACCCGCCACATGGGTAAACAGGGCTTCGGGGCTTTGGGAATGGGTTTGACCGCCGAATATGCCGCCACCCGCAGGCATGCGGATCACCAATGGGCAGGTAAAATCACCGCCTGAACGGTGTCGCAAGCGGGCCGCTTCACTGACGATTTGGTCGTAAGCCGGGTAAACATAATCGGCGAACTGTATTTCAATCACCGGTTTCAGGCCAAAAGCGGCCATGCCGATGGCAGAGCCGACAATGCCCAACTCACTGATCGGGGTGTCAAAGCAACGGCTGGCCCCGTATTTTTTCTGCAAGCCTGCAGTGCAGCGGAACACACCGCCGAAAAAGCCGACATCCTCGCCGAAAACCACAACTTTATCGTTCCGTTCCATCGCCAGATCATGGGCGTTTTGTATCGCTTCTATCATTGTCATGCGCGTCATGGCTAATACCCTGCTTCTTTACGTTGCTTCACCAGATGGGGTGGCATTTTTGCATAAACCTCTTCAAAAATATCACGGCTTGAAGAACTTTTACCAGAGGTCAGCGTGCCAATGGCTTCCGCCGCCTTTTGGGCTTCTCGGACTTCATCCATGATCTCCGCTTCCGCCTGCACATGCCGGTCTTCCGACCATTCCCCAAGGCACACCAGATGGGCTTTCAACCGCTCTATCGGATCACCCAAAGGCCAGGCATGACCTTCGCCCTTGGCGCGGTAACTCGACGGGTCATCGCTGGTGGAATGGCCGCCCGCGCGGTAAGTGACATGCTCGATCAGGGTCGGGCCAAATCCGCGCCTTGCCCGCTCTGCCGCCCATTTGGCCACCGCATGAACTGCCAGATAATCATTGCCGTCAACCCGCAAGGACGGAATGCCAAAGCCGTGGCCACGGGCGGCAAATGTCGCGGAATTGCCGCGTGCCATGCCCTGAAAGGTCGAGATCGCCCATTGATTGTTAACCACGTTCAGAATGACCGGCGCGCGGTAACTAGAAGCAAACACCAGTGCGGCGTGAAAATCGCTGGCCGAGGTCGACCCGTCCCCAATCCATGCGGAAGCGATTTTCGTATCCCCTGCAATCGCCGAGCCCATCGCCCATCCCACCGCCTGAATATACTGCGTCCCCAGATTTCCGGAAATCGAAAAATAGCCGTACTCCTTGGCTGAATAAAGGATCGGCATTTGACGCCCCTTCAACGGGTCTTGCGCATTCGAATAAATCTGGTTCATCATCATCTGCATCGGATAGCCGCCTGCTATCAACAGACCACTTTGGCGGTAGGTCGGAAAATTCATATCGCCCTTTTTCAATGCCATTCTAAAGGCACAAGATACCGCCTCTTCGCCCAAAGATTGCATATAAAAGCTGGTTTTACCCTGACGTTGAGCGATCAGTATCCGCGCATCAAAAGCGCGTAACTGCATCATATGACGCAGACCCGCCTTAAGCTGATCAACTGACAGGTTTTCAGCCCATGGGCCAACCGCTACGCCGTC
The DNA here is from genome assembly GCA_964567355.1 of uncultured Neptunicoccus sp. GTDB lineage: Bacteria > Pseudomonadota > Alphaproteobacteria > Rhodobacterales > Rhodobacteraceae > Amylibacter. Next base: position 226 of record CAZMMG010000081.1, on the reverse strand, counting down.
TTTGTTCAGTACCCGCACAATGGAAAAAGCCATATCGCGCATGGATTGGGGGTCAGTATCTACTGCCGGTTTACGCGCAGCCCCGGCTTTCGGAATATCAAAATCTGAAAAATCGGGCACATCGCCCGGGCGACAGCCTGGTTCAGGGACGTGAAGCGACAAGGGTTGAAAGGTTTCGGTCATGCATAAAGACTCCTGAAAAATCGGCGCAGCCAAAGATTAGCAC